>JAPKYU010000626.1 GCA_026394175.1 Acidobacteriota bacterium
AATGATGTGCCAGTGTCCCTGCATGATGCAGGGGCCGGGACCGATGGGGCAGGGGCCGAGCGGACCGGGCATGATGGGGCCCGGCAGGGGAATGATGGACGGCGGCCAAGGCGCGATGCGGTCCTGGATGGGTGACGCTCAGCGCCGGAGATTCGGGCTGCGCCGCTTTGCTCCCGGCCAGGGGTCGGGGCCGGCGCCGCAGGGCGTCCCCGGCAGCTCTGGATTCGGCTTCAGGGGCCGCGGCGCCGGACCGGGCGGGCCGAACCCTCCGATGTTTGACCAGCGCCTGGGACCCGACCTGAACCTGACCGAGCAGCAGCAGAGCCGCCTGCGCGAGATGGGCGTCGAGCAGCAGAAGAAGGCCATCCGCCTGCACGCCGACATCCAGACGAAGGAAATCGAGCTGCACGAACTGCTGCGTGCCGCCAATCCTGACCGCGCCGCCATCAATGCCAAAATCGACGAGATCGGGGTGCTGAAGGCGCAAACGGAGAAGGACTCCATCGCCCAGCGCCTGGCCTTCGAGCAGTTGCTGACGCCCGAGCAGAAGCAGAAGCTGCGGCAGCAGCGCGAGCGCGGCCCGGTCCCCGGCGGCGGCGCGCGGCAGCCCGGCACGGGTGAGCGCCAGCGCCCGGCTACGCCCCAGCGCCAGGGCCAGAAGCCGGCGCCTCCCCAGGTTCAGGAATAGGACGCAGATAAACGCAGATCAACGCAGATCGATTTCGAGAAGGATCTGCGTTCATCTGCGTCCCCGTATTTGCTGTGCCCGGAAATGCGATTGTTGACCTGGAGGCGCTGGAGCGCGCCCGCGACCTGACGTTTCGGCGCACGCCCGCGCGCCACGTGCGCGGCGAAACCACCGCTCTGCGCTTCATCAACGAAGCCGGGTTCTGTACCGCGTTTTCCAGGCGCGTGAATCTGCCCTGCCTGTGGGTGGCCATCTGCGGCCGGCGCAATCCCCGCATGCCGGTGCACACCCACCACGATTACGGCATCGGCCTTACCTGGAACCTCAAAGACAGCCTGCCGGAGAAGAAGCTGGTGTTCTATAGCCGCGTGTTTCGGCGGCTGCCCGGCTTCGTTTCGCTGGAGTACCTGCCCTATTTCTACCGCTTGTTTGCGCCGGAATCGCCTCTCTCCGGGGAATTGATACATGCGGCCCGGGGCATCCTGGACCGCCTGCGCACCCACCCGCGGCAAACCACCGCCCAGCTTCGCTTATACGGCGCGGTGTACGGCGCCCGCCGCCTGAGCAAGGCGGTCTTCGAGAAGGCCATCGCCGGGCTTCAGCAGCGGTTCCTGGTGGTTCGGACCGAGGCTCTATACGACCCGAAATTCACCTACGTCTGGGATTTGTTTGAGCGGCAATACCCGGCAGCCGTGAAGGCAGGGCGGAAGCTGAGCCGGCAGCAGGCCATCGACGCCATCCTGGGGAAGTACTTCCGCGTGGTCTTCTATGCCCGCCTTGCGGATGTGCGGTCTTTGTTCGGGCTGCATCCCGAGGAGGCCCGGGAGGCGCTGGCTCGCCTGGCGGCGGCGGGCTGCATCACCGGCCCCGTTCGCCTCCGCTCGCATTTCGGCTCCTGGTGGGTCAGCAGGGCGTTCGCCACGGATAAACGCCCCTGAACGCGCAGGCGCGCCGGATGTGGCGCCGCGGCGGATTGCGGCGGGACGCCGCGGGAATTTTCACAGCAGCGGCGCGACGGCTTCGCGGATCAGGTAGGCGGCGGCGGGACTAATGTCCCGACTCCCGGCGCGCTCGAGCAGACGGAGAAGAGATGCAAGCTCCGCCCTGTTCCCCCGCGCTGACCGGACTATCTCGCGAATCTTTCTCAGCAGGTTCGCGGAAATCTGCCCGTTTGCGAGCCGGTCGATCAAGTGCGCCAGCGCATCCAGATCGGGGACGCTGAAAATCAGGATGGCGTCGCTCACCGGCCGCTCCTTGCCGTCGGATGGAGAATTGCGAACCGCGCCCCGAACAACCATGGTAGTCGAGCCGCCGCCGTCCAGGTTCATGGCCTCGACAGCGCCCATTTCGATCAATTCGGCGGCCAGCTCCCGGAGGGTCATTCCAACGCTCGACGGCTGCCGGCCATCCAGTGTGACAAACAGGAAAGTCCCCCGCCGGGTAAGGGCAAAAGCCGTTCGAGGATGCCGCAAAGCCGCGTGAGCAAACTTTTCCTCCGGGACATTGATCTTGCCGCGGCTGACGAGGCGCGGCCCGCCGCCAACCATGGCTTCGGCTTTGCAGCCGCTCTTCTCCGGCGGCACTGACGGCGTCAACCGCAGGTCGATTCTCAGGCGCGCGCCCACGGTGGCGTGCTCTCGCAGCCAGCCGGCTGAGCGTCCGGAGCCGGAGAGAACCATGCCGCCCGCGGGCAGGACGGCGTTCCCCACCCTGTCGTCCACGCGGACCACGCTCCCGCTCGCGTTCAGAACGGCTTCAACCCCGGAGGAATCGGTGAGCGTGCTGGGCCCAAACGGGGAGCGATACAACACCAGGTCCTGGCTGTCCCGTTCTCCATTGAGCTTGGAAATGCCCTGAGTGGAACCGTCGGCGGCAGTCACTGTGCCATGAAAACTCACAACATCGATCTCGGTCCGTTCCTTGTAGCCCGTCTCTTCGCAGAACAGCAGGGCCGTTCGGTTTGAGCCGCCGGAGATGGCCCGGCCGTTCATCTGGTAAACACCATTCGAGACGCCCGCGTACGGGCCGGAGACGACAAAATAACCGCCGTTGACGGCAGCCGCCGCGCCATAACGCCTGGCCATCGAGCGCACCGTCTCTTTCCCGACCGCCCGATCGAAGGCGCGCACCGGCAGAATGTTGATCGCGGGATGCGCCGGATCGACCTCCAGGACTTGCAGCGTGAAGGGCCCATCTCCGGCGCGAACGAACCGCCGCTCGCGGTAGCTGACTCCGGGTGCAACTCGCTCGCTTCGGTCGTAGGTTAGCTGGGGTGTCTCAACCGCGGGCAGCGCGCCGCCCAACACCAAGGCACAAAGACACCAAAACTCTAAGAAAAGCCGCGAGAGCCGCCGAACGGTCGCGCCCTCGATATAGCTGTTTCTTTGTGCCTTTGTGCCTTCGTGTCTTTGTGTTGAGCTTTCCACTCCCGCGTCAGAACACCAACTTCAGCCCGAACTGCATCTCCCGCGCGCGGTCCGCCGTGGTGATGGTTCCGAACACGGGCGAGGTCAGGTTGAAGGTGCGGTTGGGCTGGTTGAAATTGACGTTGTTGAAGAAGTTGAAAAACTCGGCGCGGAACTGCACGTTGAACCGCTCCGCGAAGCGATGGTTCTTGGCCAGGCTCACGTCCCAACTTCTCAGTCCGGGCCCGATGAGGATGTTGCGCCCGGCGCTGCCGAAGCGCGCCTGCGCGGCCGGCACGGCGGCGAAGACGGTGGCCACATTGCTGCCGCAGGCGGCGTTGCGCGGGTCGGCGATGTAGCAGCTCGGGTTGCCGGGACGGATCACCGGCTTGCCGAGCAGGTCCGGCCGGTCGCCACCCAGGCCGTCGCCGTTCTGGTCGCCCGACATCAGTATCGAAAAGGGGAAGCCGCCTTGGAATTGGGTGATGCCGCTGAGCTGCCATCCGCCGATCAGCTTGTCGGCAACCACGGGCAACTTTTTCAGAAACGCGCGGCCGCGGCCGAACGGCAGATCGTACACGTAGCTGGTGACCAATCGCTGGCGGAGGTCGAACCCGGAAAGGCCGCGGAAGTAGCCCCGCAGGTTCCGCGGGTCGCCGCCATCCATGGCCCGGTCACCCGAACCCCGCTCGCTCGACAGGTCGATGGACTTGGACCAAGTGTAAGAGGTCAGAAACTGGAACCCCCGTGAAAAGCGCTTCTGGACCTTGACCTGGAGCGAGTTGTAGCTGGAGGTGACATAGGAGGACAAACCAAGCGCGTTGCTAAACTGCTGCGGCATCGGGCGCCGATCCTGGGCCGCCCGCTTGTCAGTGGGTTGCAGCGGGAGGGGGATGTTGAAGAAGGGCAACTCGTCCAGCTTGGTGCCCTTGTTGGCCACGTATCCCGCGTCCACGCTGAGTCCGCCGGGCAGTTCCCTCTGCAAGGTAAGGTTCCAGTGCTGCACGTAGCCCTCGCAGAAATCGGGGCTGATGTTCTGGGTGCTGGTTGTGGACAGTGGTCCGGCGCCCAGGAATGGATCGACCAGGTTGATTTCGGGCCTGGTGGTGGACGACTGGCGCTGCTGGGTTTCCGCAAAGGGCGGCTGGCGCCGGTTGATCACGAAATTGTTCAGGAAGTTTTGCGAGTTGGTGTAGAAGATGCCATAGCCGCCACGCACCACCATACGGCGCGTCGGGGTGTAGGCGAACCCGAAGCGCGGTCCCCAGTTGTTGCGGTCCGGTCCATAAAGGGCGCGCGCCCCCACGCCCTCCAGGTGCAGCAGGTTCTTGGCCTCGGGGCTGTTGGCCAGAATGATCTGCCCGGGCAAGCCGGTGTTGAAGGCGTTGGTCAGGGGGTACAGCGTGGAGCGCCGGTCGTGGATGTCCACCAACGGACTGATGTACTCGTAGCGGACACCGATGATCCACGTCAGCTTCGGGCTCATCTTCCAGGAGTCGGTGAAATAGTAGCCGTGCCAGGCGGAACGGCCCGTTTCCACCCCGGTTCCGACCACCCGCTGCGATTGCCAGGGGTAGCCCAGGAGCAGGTCGGCGAAGGCGTTACCCGTGAAGTCCCCTCGGAAGATAAAGTAGCCGCGCCGCGAACCCGGAACGGCTCCGGGGGTGTTCTGCTGATACTTGGTAAGGCTGGCCCCGCCCTTCAGCGTGTGATTGCCCTTGGTGTAAGTCAGGCTGCCCTGGTGGGTGAACTCGTTCGAGATGTCGTTCAGGGGAAGCGTCTCGGAGTCGCCGAAGGCGGTCAGGCTGATGTTCTGGAAGGCGAAGCGCGGCGCGCCCTCGAACTGCTTGCCCGCCAACTGGTGGTTGATGCCGAACTGGTCGAAGTACCCCTCCTTGCCCATGTTCGGGTAGCTTCTCTTGAACAGGGAGCGCGTAAAGTAGAAGCGATACTCGCCCAGCAAACGCGGGCCGAAGATGTGCGTATCGGTCAGTGAGAACACCTGGTTGCGCGGCGGATCGATGTACTCATAGTTGGGCAGGCTAGGCGTGGTGACTTCCCAGTGATTGGCGATCGAGTAGCGGCCGGTCATGCGATTGCGCGCCGAAAACTCGTGATCGATCTTGGCCGTGATCTGGTCGTCGCGCGCCTCTTCCGGGCGCGTGACCAGCAGGTTGTTGGTGGTCAGAGTGGGGGCGCCGTAGTTGGCCTTGGCCCACAAACCGAGCGCCACCTGAGCAGGTTTTACGAAGCGGTTGGCCGGGATGCGGTTTCCCGGGAACGCCAGGCCCGTGTTGGGGTCCTTGAGCGCGGCGCTCAGCCCGGAGAAATCCCCGTTGCGCCAGGCCTCGTTGGGCACCGACCGGAAGCTCTCCACGCCGCGCCGCACCCGCAGGCCTTCCAGGTTGGCAAAAAAGAAGGTGTGGTTCCTGCGGATGGGCCCGCCCAGGGTGCCCCCGAACTGGTTGCGGTTCAGCTTGCTCACCTTCGGCAGGAAGAAATTGCGGGCGTCGCACGCGTTGTTCCGCAGGAATTCAAAGGCCGAGCCGTGCAGGGCGTTGCCGCCGGATTTGGTCACCAGGTGGATTTGCGCGGTGGCGGCCCCCCCGAACTCGGCCGAGTACGTGCTCGACTGGACCTTGAACTCCAGAACGGCGTCGATCGACGGCCGGATGGCAATGGCGCCGTACTGCCGGGCGTTGTTGCTGGCGCCGTCCATCATGAAATTGTTGTGGTGTTCGCGGCCGCCGATGGCGAAGCCCGAGCCGTTGCTGCCGATGGTGGCGCCGGTGTAGAAATCGGCCCCGCCCGGCCGCGTGTTGGCCCCGGGGGTCAGCAGGATGAGCTGCGAGAAATCGCGGCCGTTCAGCGGAATCTGCGTGTTGTAACGGTTATCGATCACCTGCCCCACCGTCGCGCTTTCGGATTGCAGCAGCGAGGCCTCCCCGGTCACCGTCACGCTCTCCGTCAGCGCGCCCACTTCCAGGGCCACGTCGATGCGCGCTTCCTGGTTCACCTGGAGCACGATGCCGGTCAGCGTCTCGCGCTTGAAGCCCGCGGCTTCAACCGTGATCGAATACGTGCCCACGGCCAGCGCGGGCGCCACGTACACGCCGCTGGCGTTGCTCTGAACCTGGCGCTTCAACCCGGTCTCGGTTTGAACCACGGTGAGGGTTACGCCGGGCACCACCGCCCCGCTCCTGTCCGTCACCGTTCCCACAATTCTCGCGGTGGTCTGCGCCGCGCCGGTTGGCGGGACCAGCAGCGCAATGCACAACAGACAGCAGATGACAGCCAAATGCCGCAGAGTTTTGGTTCGCATGTTGCCTCCAGGCCTTTCCTGCCGGGGAATGGACGTTTCTGCCGGAAACCTCCGGATCGGCCGGTGAATAAGCTATTCCCACGCGGGCGGAGAGTCAATAGGGAAGCGCTCCCTGACGATCGCGCCTCCGATTGCCTGGGAAACGGTTCGCTGCGGTGACAGGCCTCTTTTGCCGCACGCCAATGCCACTTCGCGGGCATTGGGGTTCCATTGGGATGGCTTCGCGTTCCGGCGCCGGGTCCGCATGCTGCCCGGAATGCGGTTTTGGGCTGCTGATTGCGCGGGGGTTAGCGGCGGCCTGCCTGGCCATAGGGCTTGGCCCTGCGCTTGCACTTGGCGCCCAGCCAGGCAATGCGCCGGCACAGGCAGGAGTCCAGCTTGAACAAATTGGTTCTCGTCACAGCCATTACAGCAAGTTGTGCCATCAGCGGCCTGGCGGGTCATCGGGTTCGCCACTCGGAGCCCCGTCCGCCGAAACCGGCCATCAGCAGCTACGCCAGGCCTCACGTCCCGAAGAGGCCGAAGAGGGCGCGCGCCGCGCACCAGCACAATCCCGCCAGCTCCGTAAAGCTTCAGCAACCCAAACACCACAGGTAGACCGGATTCACCGTAGATGCCGATGTCGCGGTCCAGGTCCGACTGCGACGCCGTCGAAATAGGAATTGCGGATGGGGATGTCGGCGTTGTCGCGGCTGACGCGCGGGTAAATCGCTTCGCACACGATGCCGTGTACTGCATGCGCGGGGCGTCCTTCTGAGGAGCGGACTGCGCGAACCCGCGACCTGGCAGGTTATCGGCGGCTGGGCGCGTGCTATGCTATGCGGGAATGCCATCACCAGAGGACCGGCCCAAGACGCTCGTTGCCGATGTTTTCATAGCGTGCCACAAGGCGGTCCGCAGCGGACTGCTGATCCACCGCGCGACCAGAGCGGACAAGGAATTCCATTTCCAAAACTGGTTCGGGGAGCGCCTGAAGGAAATCGGCGTCCATTATGACCAGCCGGCCCGAAACACATACCCGGATTTCCGCCTTGTGGAGATTGCCGAAGGCTATGAGGTGAAGGCCCTGGCGTATCCGGGACGGGAGGCCAACTACGACTGCAACAGCCAAGCGCCCAGCGGCTATCACAACGGAAGGAGCATTTATTATCTTTTTGGACGCTACCCGAAGGATGCTGACGCTGACGACTACCCGGTGATCGACCTGGTCGTGTGCCACGGCGACTTCCTGAACGCCGATCACGATTACGTTCATGCCAACAAGAACGTTAAGGGGTTCGGCAGCTACGGCGACATCATGATTCGCGACCGCAAAATGTACGTCGCTCCGACTCCATTTGCATTGGCAGATGGGACGACGGGGCAGATAACGCTCATCCTGCCCAGAGGCATGCGGCCGGATCCCCGGCTTCAGGCGGTCGGCGAGCTCGCCCGGGTCGAGGCCGATAGGCTCATCGTGGGTTACACTTTTGATCTGAGGAAGAACCTGCTCGTGCCGCGTTACGCCGAGAACCCGGGAGCCGGGAAGGCCCATCACTTTGCCGCGTACCGCGCACGCGGCGCGAAGGGGCCCGCGGTCGTCATGAAACCTGTAGCGACCGCCACCGAAGCCATAGAATGAGAACGGATCAGTACTCGCTTTTTGAAACCGAAGCGGCGCCGACCGCGCTTGCTGCTTCCCCGCAGGGCGTGGATCGGCGCGCTATCGAAGAGGCTTCGTTTCCGTTCGAGCACCTCAGCGACATTGCCGAAATCGAGAGTTGGCGCAAGGAGATCAACCGCCCCATCTACCACATCCACAAGTGGTGGGCGCAGCGCCTGGGGTCTGTGTTCCGCGGCATTGTGCTGGGCGCATTTGCCCCCCCGGACTCAGACGTGTTGAGCCTGTTCTACCGCCGAGTGGAGCTGCCCGACGTAGTTGTTTTCGACCCCTTCATGGGCAGCGGGACGACGCTGGGCGAGACGCTGAAGCTCGGCGGGCGAGCGGTTGGACGGGACATCAATCCAGTGGCCTATTTCCTGGTTCGGAATGCCCTTGACCTCCCGAGGCGCGACGAAGTCCTAAAGACGTTCCGTGAAATCGAACGGGACGTGTCATCCGAGATCCTCCAGTTCTACGATGCACAGCTCCCCGAGGGGCGGAAGGGCCAAGTTCTCTACTACTTTTGGGTTAAGCAGGTTGCTTGCCCGAGCTGCGAGCATCTTGTTGACCTGTTTTCGTCATACATCTTCGCGCAGCACGCCTATCCGAAGGAGCATCCCGAGGCACGCGCGCTATGCCCGGCCTGTGGCGGCATCAATGTCACCCGCTACGACGCGTCGCAGGTCGTGTGCCACGTCTGCAATACCGCTTTTGCCACTGACGGCCCGGCGCGCGGCGCCAAGGCGCGCTGCCCGAGCTGCAGCCAGACATTCACCATCGCGCCGGCCGTTCGGTGCAAAGGCGCCCCGCCACCCCATCGGCTTTACGCCAAACTGGTTTTAACCGTTACCGGTGAGAAGGTCTACTTGCCGGCGGATGACTATGACCGGGCGCTGTACGATCACGCGGCAAGCGAGCTGCGAAAGCGCGCTGACGCCTATCCCGTCGTTGCTATCGCGCCTGGATACAATACGGACCAGGCACTCAACTACTGCTACCGACACTGGCATGAGTTTTTCAATGAGCGGCAACTGCTCTGCCTGAGCCTGTTGGCCGCGCGCATCAGAGAAATCGGCGACGAGAGACAGCGCGCGGTCTTCTGCTGCCTTTTTTCCGGGACTCTCGAGTTCAACAACATGTTCGCATCCTTCAAGGGCGAGGGAACCGGCGCCGTGCGGCACATGTTCAATCACCACATCCTGAAGCCCGAGAGAACACCCCTGGAGGCAAACATGTGGGGAACGCCAAAGAGCTCAGGTTCATTCTCGACGCTGTTTGAAACCAGGCTCTTGCGGGCGCTCGACTACTGTGAGAGACCCTTTGAACTCCGGGCCGTCCGGAATGGCGGGGCAGCGTCGGGCGAGAAGGTGCATGGTCTTTCCTCGCCCTTCTTCTATGCGGTCGCGGACGATTACGCTGAATTCGAGCGCGGCAAGCGGGTGTACGTCTCGTGCGGCGATTCCGCACAGACCGACCTGCCCGACGGAGCGGTTGACGCTGTTATCACGGACCCCCCGTTTTTCGACAACGTGCACTACTCCCAGCTAGCTGACTTTTTCTACGT
>JAPKYU010000576.1 GCA_026394175.1 Acidobacteriota bacterium
AAATAGATCTCTTCCTCCCGGTCGTGGTGGTGGGGGATATTGGTCCCGCCCGCATCGAACTCCATGATGAACAGGCTGGTAAGAACGTGCGCCGCCGCCAGCCGGTCGCGCTTGCTGCTGCGCGGGCCCATCAGCAGTTGATACAGCGTGGAGGGCGGGTGGCCCGCCACGGTCTCCTTTTTCACTTCCTCGATATTGGCCAGCATCAGCTTGGCCGGCGGCTCGACCTTGACGTCCGGGGGGATCCGGAATCCCATCACCATCAGCCGGCAAGGCTGCTCGGAGGGGTTGACGATGCCATGCCGTATGCCCGGCGGCAGATACATGAAGTCGTCCTTGCGCACCGGAGTCTTCTCCTCACCGTACTGGAGCAGCCCGCCGCCCGCCAGAATGACGTAAACCTGCTCTTCGCCCGGGTACTCAACCGGCGCGCAGGCGCCGCCCGCGTCCACGCTGATTTCACCAAAGCGGGCGATGCCCCGCAAGATGCCCGCGTCCGAGTCACCCGCCCCGAAGACGGGCTTGTAGTGGCAGGAGGGCGTCGTGAGGTCGGCGGGCTTCTCCTTAAGGTCGGGCAGGAACCGGCGCAACCAGGTCGGGTCAACCTGTCGCTCGACCGCCACGAGGCAGCCGGCAGCCAGGCACAGCGCAAAAGCGATCCTGCGGCACAGCATGGAGTACATGCTATGACGACGGCGGCTGTTTTGCAAGCACCCTCAGCTCCCCGATCAGACGCTCCATGCGCCGGTAGTGGCTGCCCGCCCAGTAGAGGCGCCCGCAGCCGCGGCACAGGCGGAACTCTTCGTAGTGTTCCCGGGTGGACGGCGGCAAGCGGTCACTGATCGCTTCCTTGAGGGCTTCTTCGAGTAGATCGTTGCAGCGCAGGCAGCGCGTGAACGGCGCTACCGAACCGAAAAGGTCGAAGCGTTCGAGCACCTCGCGCGCCTGGCGCCGCGGATTGGTCTCGCGCACGGCGTAGCCATACTGGATGACGCGGTGCTTGAGCAGGTTGCGGTCCCGGGTCAGCAGGATCCGACTTTCGCTCGTGGAGAGCTCCACCAGCTCTTCGTCCCGGTAGTCGTTGCGATAGAGCGCGTCGAAACCCAGCATCCGCAGATAGCTCGCCAGCCGCCCCAGGTGCGCGTCCAGCACGAAGCGAACCTGGCGCAGCGGCCTGGGCCGCACGCGCAGCGCCGGCGTAATGTCGAGGGACTCGAACACCGGGTAGACGCTGATCCGGTCGCCGTCCCGCACCAGGTAGGAGAAATCCACCGACTCCCCGTTGGCCAGGATCAGGTCCACTTCCGTGTGCGGCACCCCGGCGGCCTCGATCAGGTCCTTGACCGAGCCGCTCACCTGAAAACGGCACGCGAAGCTGGCGAACCTTCTCTCCGGCGGCAGAAAATCGTTCAGCTCCGCGTAGAACCTGAACTCCGCCCGATTCATGACCGCGCTTTGCTTTTGTTCCGGCGGGCCCTCAGGGTTTCCCAGATCACCGGCAGCAGCGACACGAAGATGATCAGGAAGATCACCTTCTCGAAGTTCTGCCGCACCCAGGGCACGCGGCCCAGCGTGTAGCCCAACGTGGTGACGGATGCCACCCAGCCCACCACGCCGCACACGCTGAACGTCAGAAAGCGGGGGTAGTGCATTTGCGACACGCCGGCCACGAACGGGGCAAACGTGCGGATGATCGGGATGAACTTGGCGTAGACGATGGTCTTGCCGCCGTGCCGGTCATAGAAGGCTCTGGACCGCTCCAGATGTTCATGCTTGAAGAAGCGCGATTTGGGCCGGCTGAAGATCACCGGCCCGGTGTGGCGCCCCAGCAGGTAGCCCGTGCTGTCGCCGATGATCGCGGCCGCCATCAGCAGCAGGTTGACGGCGATGAGGTTCAGCTTGCCCACCCCGGTCACGACGCCCACCGTGAACAGGAACGAGTCGCCGGGCAGAAAGAACCCGGTGAGCAGGCCGGTCTCGGCAAAGACCACCCCGAACATCATGGCGTAACCCAGCCAGCCCGCCAGCACCGTGCTGAGCAGATGGATCAATCGCTCCGGGGTGGTCAGGGTGTGCAGGAAATCCAGCAGCGCATTGAGCATGGGAAGAGAAAGCCGCCCAGGCTCAACCGCGGTAGCTGGCGATCAGGCGCTTGATGACGTCGTCGTGAATCTTCAGTTTGCCCTCCCGCATCAGGCCGGCGCGCAGGGAATCCTCGAAGAGCTCCCGCCGCATCACCAGCTTCTGGCTCTTCACGGCGGCGACAAGGGCCTCCCGCTGCGTTTCCAGTTGGCTCATGTCGGCCTGGGTCTTGCTGACCACCTTGCAGATCA
>JAPKYU010000584.1 GCA_026394175.1 Acidobacteriota bacterium
ACGACGGCTTCCGGCGCAATCCCTGGAACGAGATCGAATGCGGCTCGCACTACGCCCGGGCCATGGCCAGTTGGTCGCTTCTGCCGGCCCTCACCGGCTTCCGCTACTCGGCGCCGGGAAAGTGGATTGCCTTCGGCCCTCTGATTCGCAAGGAGGCGTTTCGCGCGTTCTTCACGGCCGGGTCGGGCTGGGGCCTGTTCTCGCAAAAGTCCGCCGCGGCGGCCGGCTGGCTGGCGGCCTCGCTGGAGTTGCGCCACGGGCGGCTGGAGCTGGCCGAGTTCCGCCTGCGCCCGCCGGCGCCCCAGGCACGCTACTCGGTCGCCGCGCGGGTCGGCAACCAGGCCGTGCCCGCCGGCCTGGAGAAACGGGATGGTTATCTGTGCGCCCGATTCGCCCGGCCAGTGGGCCTGGCGGCCGGCGATCGCCTGGCCGTGGAATTCCGCGAGATACAACAAAAGGCAACGTGAAGATGGGACGCAGAGACACGCAGATGCGCGCAGATCGAGCGGCCGTAGCGCCGCCCATCGGACGCCAGCGGTACAACGGGGGGCAGATCTGCGTGGATCTGCGTTTATCTGCGTCCCCTGTTTCATCGGTGTAATCTGCGGCTAACTGCGGTCACGAGCGCACCCACAGCAGCGGCTGGCGGAGGGGATAGTTGCGAATCACTTCTTCCACCGTGGGGTCGGGGTTCAACGTCTTCCACAGATCGATGTAGGCGGGCTCGTCCAGCGCCAGGCCCGCGAAGAGCAGGCTGGGATGCCGCACCGGCCACTGGTCAAAATACATGACATCGGGCGGGTACGCCCACTTCTTCTTGTCGGCGACGAACGGGACCATGAACTCCATCGCCTTCCTCATGCCGCGCCCATCGGGCAACTGGAACGTCCAGAGGTTGTCTTCGGAGGTAGAAAGGACCTGGCAGACGGCGGCCATGGCATCCAAGTTGAACAGCGAGTAGCCGTAGGGCTTGGTGCGTTTCAGCTCCAACGGGAAGCTGCCGTCGGCGGCCATTTGGCCGGGCAGTAATACGGTCTTGTAGCGGTCGCGGCAGAAAGCCGTCAGCTCGGCGCTGCCGGTGTAGCGCGCGAATTCGGCCGCCTGCGCCACCCAGCAGGTGCCGTGGTTGTTCTTGGCATCGCGCTCGTCCTGCCCGTATTTGTGGGTGGTCATCCACTTCAGGTAGCGGGCGAACCAGTCACGGACGCCGGCGCGGAGGCTGGGCGTCAGCGCCCCGGCTTCCTCGATGAAGCCGATGGCGCGGGCGACTTCGACCAGGTGCAGCGTGTCGATGATGCCGACGCCGCGCCCGGTGGCCCGCCCCTGGATGGCCTGCGCGTATTCCAGGTGCGGGTTCATCAGCGTATCGGGGTCCACGAACCAGGCGCGCAGGTGGCGGGCGGCATGCTCGGCGTAGCGGCGCTCGCGGGTCGGCAGCCAGGCGGCGGCCAGCGCCGGGACCTGCACGCTCAGCCGCATCAGGGCCGCGCGGTGGGCGGTGAAGTTCTCCGGGTTGGTCATGCCGTCGCGCTGGATGTACGGCCCCTTGGGGTCCTTCGGATCGGGCCACCAGTAGTCGCCTTCAGAAAAGTAATCGTGCTTGCCGCCGGTGCTGCGCGGGCTGTGCGAGGCGGTGATGGTAACGGGTGGCTCTTTCAGATAGCGCTGCGCGGCCTTCAGCACACGCGACCGCTCGAACTCCGGCAGGTTGAATCGTCCCGCGGTCCGGACATGCGAGGCAAACTGCGCGGTGACGGATAACGCGAGGAAGTGTCTGCGATTCATAACCGTCTTTTCACCGCGGAGACGCAGAGATCGCTGAGAACCGTCCTCTGCGTTCTCGGCGTCTCTGCGGTTCATGCCGGTTTTGGCGGCTCGTAATCCCAGCGCGGGCGGCCGCCGTGCTCGCGCAGCGACATGATAATG
>JAPKYU010000284.1 GCA_026394175.1 Acidobacteriota bacterium
GCCGTGCCCCAGGCCGCCGCCGAGCGCCTGGGAACGCTGCGCCTGTTCGCGGCGCCGTTTCTGGCTTGTGGCGGCGAAGCCGAATTCGTGGCCGCGGAGAAGCCGCAGGGGGAAAGCCACTCCTCGCTTTGGCTGGAGCGCGGCGCCGCCGGGGCTCCGCCTGCCGCGCGCCCTTCCGGCAACGGCGCGCGCCGCCGCGGCCCGGCCATCGATCTGTTCATCGCCATCCGCGACGCCGACGCTCACGATGCGGGCTTCGAGTTGCTCGCGGTGCTTGCCGACCTGCTCACGCCCCGGCTCTCCGATGACGAATTTCTCTCCTACGCCCGCCTGCTGCAGCGGGAAATCGGCGAAGGCGCGACCGGCGAGATTGACGAAGAGGCTCTGGAGGCGCGCGATTCAGCCGACCCCGATTACGTCACCGTCTCGCTGGCCTCCACCCTGGCCGAGTACATGCACGCCCTGTGGCACGATGTGGAAGCGCGGCCGGGCGCCGGGCACCTGGCGCCGCAATTCCTTCGCCGCCGCTTCGAGCTGCTGGCCGGCATTTTCCCGCCCGACCCCGGCCAGACCCTGTTCCGTTAGGGCATCGAGAACGTCGCTCTGGGGCACGCCCCGTTCCGTCAGTTTGCCGGCCACTTCCGCCACGTTAATCGCGCTGCGGCGGGCACATTATCTCCCGGGTCACCATATGAATTTGACCGCCATCTGGATCTGGCGCGGGTAGTTCGATTGCGGCGCGCTTACCTCACCCTTGATCAGCGAGCCGAAGGTGGCGCTGGTCAGAGTGTTGTCGAACTGCTTGGTGTTCACGAAGAATGAGTTCAGCGCGTTGAACGCCTCAATGCGGAACTGGACGCTGTACTTCTCGTTAATCCGGGTCATCTTGTTGAACGACCCGTCGATAAGACGCACCGGCTGCAGGCGAATCCGGCCCTCGTAGAAGTACGAGTAGCGAGGAACATAGGTAGGGACGATGATCCAGTTCGGCTCGGTGCACCCATAGTCCACACTGTACCCCTGCCAGGTAACCACGTTGCTGTTGCTCCAGTTCAGCGTGCAGGGCAGCACGGCCTGCACCTTGGGAGCATCCCAACTGGCCTTGGGGTTGCGCGCGTCCTTGAGGTAGACGCCGCTGGGAACGGTCCAGGGACGGCCCGAGGTGGACTGGAAGATGACGGTGTTCTCCCAGCCGCTGAGCAGGTGGCTCTTCCATCCGTGGGACGCCTTGAACCAGCGCCGCCCTTTCCCAATGGGCAACTGGTAAATCATGCTGGCGACAACTTTGTGCGGGCGGTCGTTGCTGGTGACCCCCTGCTGCATCACCATGTTCAACGGATCGAGGAAGAGATTTCGCTCCATCGTCTTCGAGAAGGTGTAGTTGACATTCATGTTGACGCCGCCTTTGGCGCGCATCGTGAAGGTGCCCTGCAAGGCGTTGTACCAGCTCTTGCCGTCGTTGCGCATGTACTCGGTCAGCGAGGTGAACTGCGGGAACGGCCGGTTCAGCTCGTAGCGCGACCGCGTGGTGGCGGTGTAGTGCGTCGTGCCTTCGAAACCCGGCATATTCTGGAAGGGATTGGGAAGGGCCTGCGAGCAGTAAGTTTGGCTCTTGGCGCCCGCCAGAAAGTTGCACTGGTCGCGAATTGAAGCGTCGTCGTCGTTAAAGACCCTGGTGTTCTGCAGCTTCTTGCCGCGGTTGCCTACATAGGAGATGTCGAACCTGGCGCGCGAGCTAAGCGCCCGCTGGATGTTGAACGAGAACTGGTCGGCGTAGGGGATCTGGAAATTCGAGTTCACGAAATTGAAGCCGCGGCCCGCGTAGGTCATCAGCCCCCTGCTGCTTCCCTCCGGCCTGATGATGGTCGGGAAAGGGTTGGTCAGGCTGGATGCCGCGGTGCGATTGCTGTCGTTGGAAGCGGTCAGCGAGGTGGCGGCGTTGAACCCGTAGCTCTGCAGGTAATCGTTGTTCGGGTTGATGTAGTAGCGCCACCAGCCGCCGCGCAGGATGGTCTTGCGGCCGAGCTGGTAGGCCGCGCCGATTCGCGGCTGTGGAGTCTTCAGGAACAAGTCGGCAACCGTGCGCGGCACCCCGTTCTGGCCGGGGAACAGCATACCGCCCTTGATCGTCTTGATGTCCGGGAACTTGCCCCGGTCGATCATGGCTTCGACCGGGCTGATCACCTGCGGGTCGAACCCACGGTTGATGCGGCCGAAGCGCTCGTCGGGGGACATGTTGATGTCCCAGCGGAAGCCCATGTTTACCGTCAGCTTGCGGCTGACCTTCCAGTCGTGCTGCACCCACGGCGCGTAGTAGCGGAACATGTAAATGGGGAACATGTTGATGTTCACGGTGCCGGAAGTGGGATTGCCCAGCAGCCAGGTGGCCAGTCCGTAGCCGCTCAAGCCGTCGCTGCGCAGATAGTCGGCGCGCGTGAACGCGTCATTTGCCGTGAGCGTGAAGATATCGCCCGAGTTCTGCTGGGAGAACTGGATCCAGCGCATGTCAATCCCCGCCTTGGTGGTGCGCGAGCCATGGAACCGGCTCACCGAGGGATGGACGGTCAGCGTGTTGGTGTTGTCCGCGTTGAAGTATCTGCCGAGGTTGAAAGGGGTCGCGCCCGTGCTGAACGGCTCGATGTTGTATCGGCCAAACCAGGGGCCATAGGGGAGCTGTTCGACCAGGGATTTTGAGAAACCGAGCGTGGTCATGTCGAATCCCTGGTTGGCCTTCCCGGTGTTGCGGTAAAGGTAGCGGGCCATCGAGACGCGGACATTCAGGATGAGCGTCGGCTTCAATGTGCCGGTCCAGTCCACGACGCCGGCGTAATTGGCGCGCCTGAGCGGGAGCGGCCCGTTCGCCCCGGGCTGGTCGAACAGCCCGTTGGTGGTGCGCATCTCGTGGCGGTCGTTGGTGCCGTAGCGGACGAAGATGTGGTGCTTGTCGCCGATGCTCTGATCGACTTTGGCCACCATGTTGTAAAACTTGTCGCGCGCCGTGCCCTGTCCGCCGGAAACGAAAAAGTTCGCCCGGGAGTAATCGGCGCCCGGCGTTTTCGTATTTGGCGCGGGGAAATAATCGACGATCTTGCGCGCGATCGGGCTGATGCGGTCGCGCGGGATGATGTTCCCGGCGAACGGAGTGCGCACCCACGTGCCACTCACCTGCCGCGTCGTGGTCGGGTCGTACATGGTGATCAGGCGGCCGCGCGCATCGAGCAGCTTGCTGAAATCGCCGTCGCGCATCTCCGGCTCCGGCACGCTCAGCACCAGCGGTTGCGGGGTCCCTTCCCGATATCTCTCGTAGTTGAACAGGAAGAAGGTCTTGTTGCGGCCGTTGTACAGCTTGGGAATGTAAACGGGGCCATCCAGTTCCACGCCATATTGGTCCAGGTAGTGCCCGTCTTTCGGAGCGCCGTGGCACTTGCCTTTCGCGTCGACAGTAACGCAGCGCGAGTTGTTCTGGAACGAGTTGGCGTCCCAGGCGTTTCGGCGGGCAAACTCGTACACCCTGCCGTGCAGACGGTTGCCGCCGCTCTTCAGCGCCACGTTGATGATGCCGCCGCCCGTCCGGCCGTACTGGGCGTCGTACGCATTCGTCTGGATCTTGAACTCCTGGACCGAGTCGACCGGCGGGACAAAGGCGATATTGTTGCCGCCGGCCTGGGAGTTGTTGGGCGCGCCGTCCAGCGTAAACTCGTTCTTGGTGTTGCTCCCGTTGATGCTCCAATTGGCGATGGCGCCGTTGTCAAACGGCCGCTGGTAGGTCATCTCGCCGTCAAAATTGACGCCCGCCACCAGCATGGCCAGCATGAAGGGGTTGCGGGTGTTCAGCGGGTACTCTGTTACGCTTTGCTCGTCGATCAGGCCGCCCATGTCGCCGCTGGCGTTTTCCAGCAGCGGCGCCTCGGCGGTGACCGTCACCTGCTGGGTGATCGAGCCCAGCTCGAGCTTGACATCCAGCGTGGCCGTCTGGCCCACGTTCAGCTCCAGGCCCTGCTGGGTCGTGGTCTTGAACCCCTCGGCTTCCGCGCGCACCGAGTAGATGCCGGGGCGCAGGAACGGCACCGTGTAATTGCCCTGCGAGTCGGTAGCGACGTTGTGGGCCTCGTTGGTGCCGGTGTTTGTGACCGTCACCTTGGCGCCCGCAATGGGTGCCTCCGACGGATCCAGCACCCGCCCCGTGAGCGTGGCCCGGAACTCCTGGCTGTACAGGGACGAAGAAAGAAGAAGCACCAGGCCGCACAGCAAGCCGCTTCGGATTGCCCTCATAGACACCTCCCACAGCAGTATTGTTCGACGTTGTAGCGCAAAGCGCAGGCCGCGTCAAGCCGGAATCGGACGCAGATTTCTCCCGCGCCGGGCGAATTCGGTGGTATCGTCGGCGGCATGGAGGCGGATAAACGGCGTGCGCTGCGCTATCCGGCTGACTTCCGGGTGATGTGCCGGTGCAAAGAGCAGCACTGTGATGGATGCGCGATCAATGTGTCCCGCGGCGGATTGTTGGTTTCCACTCCGGAGCTTCTGCCGGTCGGCGCCATACTGGAGGTCAGTTTCGAGATGCCCGGCGCCGGGGCGCTCAGCTTCAAGGCGCTGGTGCGGCACGCCAGCGTGGAAGGCGGGACGGGCATCGAGTTCCTGGAGGCCTTGCCCCGCTACCAAGCGGCGCTCGCCGCTTTCCTTGAACGCCTGGACCTGGAATGCCGAGCCGCTGCGGGATTCAGCGGCTGAGACGCGGCGCGCCATCCTTCATGCTGAGGCGCGAATAAATGCCCAAGAGAAAGGGCGCGATCTGCTCCCGGGTGAAGTGGCAGGGGCGCGAGGCCTATGCCGTCCAGAACGATGTGGTCCGCATGGTGGCGCTGACCGGCGGCGGCCACATCGCCAGTTTCAGCTTTCATGGGGCGCGCGGTGCGGCCGGGCTGAACCCGCTTTGGACGTCGCCATGGAAGACCATCGACCCGCAGCGCTACTCGCCCGCCGCGCATGCCGCCCGCTACGGCCCGCCGCCCGCCGGGCAGCTTCTGGCCGGCATCGTGGGGCACAACCTGTGCCTCGATTATTTCGGCGCGCCGTCGGAAGAGGAAGCGCGGCTGGGCCTGGCGGTGCATGGCGAAGCGCCGAACCAGCTCTGGCGCAAGGTCCGGGCCGGAGCCACGGCGGAAGGCGCCTGGTTGGCGCTGGCCACGCGGCTGCGAGTCGCCGGCATCGACTTCCAGCGGGAGATCCGGTTGCGGGCCGGCGAGTCGCTGGCCTGGCTGCGGGAAACCGTCACCAACCGCAGAGACGCGGACCACTTCTTCCACTGGGTCGAGCACGCCACGCTCGGCCCTCCTTTCGTCAGCCACCGCGACAGCATCGTCAGCCTGTCCGGGGCCGAAGCCAAGACGCTGCCGGGCGGCTACGACGCCGATTGCCTGCTGCGGCCCGATGCCGAATTCCGCTGGCCTCATGCCCCGGGCGCATCAGGAGGCAGCGTGGACCTGACGCGGCCCTTCCCCCGGCGGGGTTTCGGCTTTGTGGCCGGCATTCTGCTCGACCCGCGCCGCGACCTGGAATTTGTCGCCGTCACCAACACCCGCGCCCGGCTGCTGTTCGGCTACTGCTTCCGCAGGACGGATTTTCCGTGGATGACCATGTGGCATGAAGACCGCGCCCGCAAGGGACCTCCCTGGATGGGACGCTGCCAGTCGCTGGGCCTGGAATTCGGCACCACCGCTTTGCCGGTGGGACGGCGCGGCACCTTTCTGGCCGGCCCGCTGTTTGGGACCCAGACCTTGACCTATGTGCCGGCGCGCGCCTCGAAGACCATCTGCTATTGCGCCTTTCTGGCGCGCCTCCCCGCCGACTTCGGCGCTCTGGGCGACGTGAAGCTCGAGGATGAAGCGCTGGCGCTGTACGGCAGCTCCGGCGATCAGCCGCTGCTGCTGAAGGCCGCCGGCGCCCGCCAACTGCTGAGTGCGGAATGCGGAGCGCGGAGTGCTGAGTACTGATAGAAAATTTGGATGCGCGGCATAAACACCTTGGTTTGCGCAACCGGCAACCCTGTGTTGAACTGAAAGAATGAGGGACGGATCGCGAGCCGGAGCCGCCAACGCGCCTGCCGCCATTGCCTATCACCGGCGCTGGGCGCGATTGCGCGCCGAGTTTGTCACCTCGGGCGACGGAGCAGCCCTGGTCCGCGCCCGCGCCGGGTTGTTGGACCGCTTGGTGCTGGATGTGGCCGCCTCGCGCCCGGCAGCGACTCTGGAAGCCGCGGAGTTTTGCCTGGTGGCCACCGGCGCCTGGGGCCGCCGTGAGCTATTCCCTCACAGCGAAGCCGACTTGCTCCTGCTGTTCGACCGGCAGCCGGCGCAGGGCCCCGGCCGGCGCCGCATCGAGGATTTTCTCGGCGAGCTGCGGGCCACCGGCCTGGGGTGGCGTCACTCCGTTCGGTTGCTTGCCGACTGCATTGCGCCCGATCCGCACGACCCCGGCTTCACCATCGGCTTGCTTGAGGCCCGGCTGGTGGCCGGCGACCGCGGGCTGTTTGACCGCCTGCGGGAGGCCTTGCCGCGCCTGGTGGTCCGCGAGCGCGACGCGCTGGCTCACGCCCTGGTCACCGCCGCCGGCCGCCGCCACGCGCAATTCGAGCACACCATTCACCGCCTCGAGCCGGACGTCAAGGAATCGCCCGGCGGCCTGGAAGACTGGCGCCTGGTCCGCCGGCTGGCCTTGTTGCTTCGCGGCGACCAGAAACGGCTGCCCGGCGAGGAGGAACTGTTCGAGATCGCCGGGGCCGACATGCGCGCGGCCTATGCTTTTCTTTGCGCCGCGCGTTGCGCACTGCACTTTCTGACTGGGCAGGATTCCAACCTCCTTACCTTCGACATGCAAGGCCGGGTGGCCGAGACCTTCGCCCCCCTCGCCCAGCGGGAAGGCGAGAGCGGCATGGGCCCCGAACAATGGATGCGCCGCTACTTCCGCCACGCCCGCGGCGTGCACCGGCAGACGCACCGCTCGCTGCGGCGGGCCGAGGCGCCGCGCGCCGGCCTGCTGAGATGGTTCGAGCAGCGCAAGCAGCGCTTTTCCAACGCCGACTTCGTGGTTCACGGCGGCGAGGTGTTCCTGCGCAATCCCATCGCGGCGCAGCGCGACCCCGGCCTGTGGCTGGACCTGTTCGAGTTCCAGGCCCGCCACGGCGTCCTGCTCGGCGCGGAAACCGAGCACCGCCTCCAGCGGCAGCTTCCGGAGCTGGCCGGCTGGGCGCGGCAGGCGCGCGATTTGTGGCCGCGCTTGCGCCGCATCCTGGCCCTGCCGCGGGCCTACGACGCGCTGGCCGAAATGCACGAACTGGGCGCACTGGGCGAATTGTTGCCGGAATTCCGCTTGATCGAATCGCTCGTGGTCCGCGACCTGTATCACCGCTATACCGTGGATGAGCACTGCCTGCAGGCCCTCCGGCGGCTTCATGAATTGCGTCCCGCGGCCGGGGACGAGCCGGCGCACGCGCCGCCGGGAGCCGCGCCGCCGGGGGCCGCGGACCAGCGGGAGCACGCCGAATGGTTTGCCGGGCTGCTGGGGGAAATCGGGGAGCCGCACGCCTTGTTCTTGGCGCTGCTGCTGCACGACCTGGGCAAGGGCGATGCGGCAGCGGCTTCCGAGGAAGGCGGGGTGCTGCGCGCGTCCGCCCGGCTGGCCGAGGGCGTCCTCCAGCGCCTGGCCATGGACGAAACCGAGTGCGACACGGTCCGCTTCCTGGTGGCCAACCAGCACTTGATGGCTTCCATGATCGGCGGCCGCGACATCGCCGACCCGGCGGTCGCTCGCGAGCTGGCCGCCAGCGCCGAAACCGCCGAGCGGCTGGCGATGCTCTGCCTGCACACCTGGGCGGACATGCAATCGGTAAATCCCGGCGCCATGACGCCGTGGAAGCAGTGGCAGCTCCGGCAGTTGTACACGGCCGCGCTCGAGGAACTGACCCGCCGGCTCGACAGCGACCGCGCCATTCCCGCGGAAACGGCGCTGGTGTTTCCCCCGGAGGTCGCGCGCTTCCTCGAGGGATTCCCGCGCCGCTACCTGAAGACCCACGCGCCAGCCGAGCTCCTGGCACATTTCCGGATGGCCGGAGAACTGCCGGCCAACCCCGTGCGGCTCTCGCTCAGCCGCCGCCATGGCCACCATCGGCTGCTGCTGCTCACCACCGATCACCCCTTCCTGTTTGCGGCCGTAACCGGCACGCTGGCCGCGTTGGGGATGAACATCTTGAAGGCCGAAGCGTTCTCCAACCGGCGGGGCATCGTGCTGGACACGTTTCTGTTCGACGACCTACGGGGCGGGCTGGAGCGAAATCCGCGGGAAACCGAGCGGCTGCTGGAAGCCATCGAGGGCGCGGTGTTGGGCAAGGTGGATGTGGCGGCGCTGATCGGGATGCGCCTGGACAGCCTGCCGCCCGGACGCACCACCTTCTCGGTCGAGACCCGCCTGCGGTTCCAGCGGGCGCCCACGGGCGCCAGCACATTGCTGGAGGTGGAGGCGCGTGACCGCCCCGGCTTGCTCTACCGCATCTCCAACGTGCTCTCGGCCCACGGCTGCAACATCGAGGTGGTGCTGGTGGACACCCAGGGCCACAAGGCCGTGGACGTGTTCTACATCACGCGTGGCGGCGGGGCGCTGGATGCCGACTGGGAGGCGGCGCTCGACAAGGAGCTGCGCCGCGTGCTGGGCGGATAGCCTGCCGGCCCGCGGCTACGTCACGCGGCGCCGGCGCCGCTGCCGCCTGCTCGGCTGGAGGCGGGGACCATACACACCCCGGTTAATCGGGGAGGACGCGGAATCCTTCCAGCAGCGCGGCGCGTCGCAGCCGGGCATCCAAACAGACAAACGCCTGCCCGGCCGGCTGACCTTCGCACCAAACCAGAGCGGCGGCGAGTTGGAGGGCGTCGGCGGCACGCAGCGCGTGGACAGCAAGCAGGCGCCCGGCGCGAGCCCGGACGCCGTCCGTCGCGGGGACAGTGTGGACATCCTCGGAAAGCATCTCCAGCCTGCGGAGCACCGGTCCAAGCTGCCCCCGGCTATGTTCGGCCCCGCGTTGATAACGGTAGACAGCCGAGAGACACTCGACCGGTGTAGCCCACCAGATTGTGACGCCACGGTCGCCGGCCAGTAGCACGTCTACATCCGCAGACCGGGGTTCCGGCAACAACACCGGCACCAGCGCGGAGCTATCCCAGAACATCAGCGCCCCTCTTCACGTTCCTCCAGGAGCGCCGCCAAGACTCCGGCTCCGATCCTGGCATCACCGCGCGGCGGGCGACGAAGCTCGGCTCGCACGCGGCCGCGTCCGGGGATAAGCAGGCCGGCACGGATCAGCCGCTGCTCGCGTTCCGACAGGTCGTGTTCCGGCGGAACCGGCACTAGTTTCGCAACCGGCATACCCCGATCGGTCACCAAGACCTCATTCCCGCCCTTGACCTGTTCGATGTAGCTGCTGAGGCGGGCCTTCAGTTCCGCTATGCCGGCTCTCTTCATATGACCATGATAGTCATTTCACCACGCCATGTCCAGCAAGCAGCAATCCGCCGAGTACGGTTGGGGGGTTCGCCGGGTCGGAGGTTCGAGTTCGAAGCCGGCGCGCCAACGCCCCTTCCTTATCGGATGCTGCGGTTGTAGTTCTCGATCCACTCCAGGAACTTGCGCGCCGTGCGGTCCAGATTCTCTTCCGAGCCGCCGCCTTCCAGCACCTCGCACAGCTCGTAGGCCACCAGGCCGTTGTAGCCGATGTCGCGAAGGGCGTTGAAGAAGGTCTTGTAGTCGATGAAGCCGGTGCCCATGGGCACGGCCCTCACCAGGTCGCTCTCCTGCCGCGCGAAGTTCACCAGCGTCGGATCGTACTTGTAGCGGGGGAACTTCTTGTAGTCGGCGGCGATGGTGAAGGCGATGTAGGGGGCCATCTTCTTGACCGCGGCGGCCAGTTCCGGCCCGCTCAGGCCCTCCAGCGACGGCGACCAGGCGTCGAAGCCCGCTTTCACGTTCGGCTCATCGACTTCCTTCAGCAGCCAGTACATGGTCTCGTGGTGCACGGCGATGTCGTGGTGGTTCTGCACAGCCAGGGTGACGCCGTACTTAGCCGCCTCTTTGGCCGACAGCTTCAGGCCGGCGACCACCGCCCCGTACTGCTGGTCGAAGGGAATGCCGGCGCGCTCATAGCCGGTGAAGACACGGACCAGGGGCACGCCCAGGTCCTTGGCTAGGCGGGCCAGTTCGCCCACGTAGGCGGCCTGGATTTCGGCATGGGGTATTCCGGGGCGGTCCATCCCGGCGCTGTAGTCGGTATAGCCGGCCAGCGCCACCACCTCCAGGCCCAATTCCTTGATTCGGGCGCGGAGCTTCTGCCGGGCGGCCGCGTCATAATCGGCCGGCGCCAGGTGCGGCCGCTTGGCCACCAGCATGACCCGCGTGAATCCCAGTTGCCTGGCTTTGACCAGGAACTGGTCGAGCGTCAGCAGCGTGTGGCCGCGCCAGATTCCCAGGTAGCTGACCGAATGCAGCACCGGTTTCAGTTGGAACTGTTGCCTCTGCGCCTGCGCCACCGCAGCCACGCAGCAGACCACCAGCAGCGCAAGAATGAGCCGCGACCGCGACATAGTTACTCCTCCAAAGCTGTGGATTATAACCTGTTTTGTCCCCGCTGGAGGTCATCTGCCGCGGAGCATGTTGGTAGCATGCGAATTGTCCGGTCGAATTAGCACACGATCTGTCCGCTTGAGCGGGAATCGGGTCAGACTCCAAGGCGGGGGTGAGAATGGAGTGGATTCCGAGACCCGCAGTGGAGCGGGCAATGAAGATTCAGGAAGTGATCTTGCGAGCGGTGGGGAAACGGATGACATGGTGGCAGGCAGCGGAGATCATCGGGGTGACGGACCGGACGATGCGGCGGTGGAAAGAGCGCTACGAGGAACAGGGGTACGACGGGTTGTACGACCGAAGGCTGGGGAAGCCCAGTCCGAAGCGGGCGCCGCTGAAGACCGTGGAGGAGGTGCTGGGGCTGTACCAGGAGAAA
>JAPKYU010000431.1 GCA_026394175.1 Acidobacteriota bacterium
AAAAAAGAGGTGTTTGCCGCCTTCCGCCTTCTGCCTTCCGCCTTCAGCCCTCCAGCCTCTCACGGCTGCTTGGGACGTGTTTTGGTCACCGACTCCGGGGCCCGCTTCCAGAGTTGACGGCGGCACGATTCCAGCTCCCGCTCGCTCGCCGTGCGGTTGTTCTCCACGAAATCGACCAGTTCCAGGGTGTAGTTCATCAGTTTCTCGCGCTGGTTCAGCAACTGGGTCGTGGCATCTTCCAGGTTGGTCGCGGCTTCGCCTCCCTGGTATTGCCGCGCGGCCCGCGTAAGCGAATCGAGCGAGGGCTCGAGTTGCAGCATGGCGATGAAGACGCGAACCACCAGACCGAACCTGTCCGGGTGCTCGGCCAGGTAGTCGAGGGTGGCGCTGATGGCGGTCACCTGGCGGTGCACCGAATCGGCCACCTCTACATAGTTAGACGCACCCAACCCCTGCCACGACGACACCTGGAGCTGCTCCAGGGCGCTGTTGGTCTTGTTGACCACCTCCTGCAACTGCCGGATGGCGGTAGCGGCCTGCCAGGGCGGTGTCAGGCCCTCCTGGGAGGCGGGCGCTTGCGGCGCCGCCAGCAAGGCGAGGAGAAGCACGTTTCCAAACATTCCACCTACCAACGTAGCACGCCTTGGCCCCGAGAATTGCGGATTTCGGATTGCGGACCTCGTTCCTTGCTGGAAACCCGTCCGCCGCGGCGGACAATCCGCAATCCGCAGTTCGCTGGAGTAGAATGCCGCTATGCAGGTCTTGCACGCCCGCGCAAGTGCCGAATCCCCGCGGGCTGCCCCATGATGCCGGGCGCGCCAAGCGGGAGCCGTGTGCCATCGCTGGAAGGCTGGTTGTTCCTGGCGGCGCTGGCGTTGGCGCTGTTCCCCGTCTGGGGCGTGTATTACCCGCCGGGACTGGACGTGCCCGAGCACGCCCTGGCCATGCAGATCGTGGCGCGGGGCAGTCACGACGCGGGCGCCGAGTGCCACGGCCGCCTGTTCCTGAACAGCTCCTGGGCGCCGTATTCGCTCCTGTTCGTGCTGGCCTCGCCGCTGGCTCGCCTGGCCGGCGCGCTGCTGGCGGTGAAAGTTTTCCTGACCATCATCGTGGTGGGAACGGCGGTCGTGCTGCGGCGGCTGCTGCGGCTGGCCGGAAGCGATCACTTCGCTTTCTATTTCGGGTTTCCGTTCCTGTTCGGCACCGCCTGGCTGGCCGGCTTTCTTTACTATCTTGCCGCTGTCCCGCTGGCGCTGCTGTTGGTTGACGCGGTGTTGCGCCGTCCCTGCCCGAACTGGAGAGGATTTTTCGCGCGGCTGGCGGCCATGTTCGTACTGGCATGGATGCACCCGCTGCTCTACGCCGGCGCCGCCGCGCTGCTGGGCGCCATGCTGGCGTGGCTGCTGGCCAGGCAGAAGCGCGCGGCCACCGAGTGGATCGCCACTGCGCTTTGGCTCAGTCTGCCGGCGGCCTACGTAGCCGGCTGGACGCCGGCGCTGGCGTTCTCTGCCGCCGTCCACTGGAGAAACAAGCTCCATAACTTGACCCGCTGTTTCCTGGATGTCGGCGCCTACAATCTGGCGGTCTTCGACCGGCCCTTCTGGCTGCCCAAACTGCCCCTGCTGGCGTGGCTGGGATGGACGCTGGCGGAATGGCTGAAGGAAAAGAGCGGCGGGAGGCCGAAGGCTGGAGGTGGGAGGGTGGCCGAGGTGCGTGGTGCGCTGAAAGCGGCCGTGCTGGCCCTGCTGGCCTTAGTGCTGCTTCTGCCCGAGGGCTTCAGCGGGCAACTGGTGACGGCCGCCTTCCGCTACGCGCCGCTGGCGGGCCTGTTGGCCGCCGCGCTGCTGCCTCCCCTGGCTGCGCGCCGCTCGCCGCAGCGCGCGCTGCTGGTGGCCTGGTGTTTTGCGGTGCTGGCCGGGAATGCCGCGCTGGCCTGGCGTTTCAATCAGCAGATGGATCAGTTCGTCCGGCTGGCGCGGCTCATGACGCCGCGGCAAACGGTTGCGCTGGTGTACGAAGGGCCGGAGAACGCGCTCTTTCATCACGCGCTCTCTTACTACAACCTGGAAAAAGGCGGCGTCAACGCCTCCTCGTTTCTGGTGAAGGAAGGAACCCAGCATTTCCCTGTCCGCTTGCTGCCTCCCTGGCCGTGGGGCAATGCCTGGGACAACTCCCTGCAGCCTCCACTCACGCATCCCGGCGCGCGCGCCTTCCGCTATGTAGTGGCGAAGACGTCGCGCGGCAGCCAGGACCCTGCGCCGGAGCTTCCCCTTCACCGCCTGGCGGCACGCGAGGGCGGCTGGCTGCTGTTCGAACGCCGCTAATCCGCGGGTTGGAGTTTTGCACGCTTACGCGGGGGCAGAAAAATGGGGTGAGAGACGGGGATCGAACCCGCAACATCCGGAGCCACAGTCCGGCGCTCTACCGATTGAGCTACTCTCACCGTCGAGGCAGTATCCACTTTAGGGTACCACACCCGTAAAGGCCCGCTCAACTCTAGAAGTGCGTGGAGAATCAGCCACATGCGGGCATTGGGGCACCATTATCGTCCGGCGCGCCGGCGGTCGCCGCTTGCAAAATCTTGTGGGCTCTGGTATTAGGCGGGGAGGGGGAAGTGTGCGATGGCTGTCCGCACGCTAACAAAAACCGGCTCCCGGTCGGGCCAGCGGCTGGTCGTCGCTATTCCCATCACCATCAGCGGCGAAGATGCCGCCGGGCAGTCCTTCACCGAGAGCTCGGCCACAGTCGTGGTGAACAAGGGCGGCGGAAAGATCATCACCACGCGTGAGCTGGCGCTCGATTCCACTATTCAAATCACCATCCCGTCCCGCAATCGAGCCTCCGGAGCGCATGTGGTCTGGCTCGGGGAGAAGACCGGCGGCCAGCAGGAAATCGCCATCGATCTGAAGCAGCCGGAAAATTTCTGGGGCATTCAATTTCCAGACGACCCGATCGACTGGGTGGCCATGGCCGCGCGGCGGACAGCGACATCGGATGAGAGAGCGGCAGCGGAGCGAGGGACGCCCCGGGCGGCCGCCCCGAGCCCGGCCCCAGCGCCGCCGCAGGCCGCCGCGGCGGCGGCGGCACCGCGGGCCGTGGCAGCGCCGCCGGCTCAAGCGCCTCCAAAAGCGCCGGCCGTTCCGCCCGCGGCGCCGGTTGCCGCCCCGGCCGTTCCGCTTGCCGCCCAGACTGTCGCTGCGGCCCAAAGCGCAGGCGCCCCAGCCCGGCCCGCGCCGGCACCGGCCCCCGCGGCGGGCGCCCCACCGGCCACCGGCGTCGGCGACATCGTCAAGAACATGCTGGCGTCGACCGTGCAGCAGGAGTTGCGCGTCGCCGTCAGCGGCCTGCGCCGGCAGTTGTCCGACCAGATGGGCGAATTGCAGTCGGCCGCCGTGACGCTGGTGCAGGAGCAGATCCAGCAGGCGGTTGCCGCGCAGACCGAACAGCTTGAATTGCGGGCCATTGAAGTGGTCACGCGCAACCAGCAGGCGCTGGAACAGAGCGTCCGCGAATTCATCGAGGCCGCTCAGAAGAGCGTCGATCAGAAGTTGAAGATGCTGTGCCAGGATGCCGCCGATGGCGCCCGCGGCGACGTGCTGGAGGCCGTTTTCTCCACCAGGGACCGCTTGCAGAAAGAAGCCAAGGAGGCGCTGCAGACCTCCACCGAAAGCCTGCGTCAGGGGCTGCACCAGGAAGCGGTCCAACTGGAGAAGGAGTTCGCCGAGCAATGCCAGGGACGAGCCGAGCGGATCATCGGGGCGCGGCTGGAGGAGGCCAGCCGCACGCTGTCACAGTGCGCCCACAACGCCGACGAGGACATGGCCGAGCGGCTGGCCCGCCGCTCCGAGCAAATGGCCGGCCGCTTCGAGATCGACCTACAGCGCAAATTCGCCCACGCCCTCGATGATTTTGCGGGCCGGCTGGAACAGGACCTGGAACACTCCACCAACCATATCCGCCAGGTGTTCGCGCGGAAAATCGTGCAGGAACTCGAGCAGCACCGCCAGCAGCTTCTCCAGGAAGCGCGCACGGCCCGCGAGCTTTTCCTGCAGCAGGTGCAGCAGGCGCAACGCCAGTTGGGCGTGGTGCCGGCGCAGCAGGCCTCGCTGGATCCCGAGATCCTGCGGCGCACCCAGCAGGCGCTGGCCCGCCTGGCCGAGGAACTGGCGCAGGCGCTCAGCACGCCCCCGCCCCAAAAACCCACCGACCGGTGACCGCTTCATCTGTAAACGCCAGGCCAAACATGCCAGGTCTCACCTCACCGATTGCGGCTTGCGGGCAGGCGGCGCTTTCGCATATGCTTGCGCTTCGAGGGTGAGTCGTGGAGGCCAAAGCGGCAGAGCGATTGCGGATCAGCGCGTTTTTCCCCGCTTATAACGACGCCGGAACCATCGCCTCGATAGTGATCGCGGCGGTGCGCTCCCTGGAACGGGTGGCGGCGGAGTACGAGGTCATCGTTGTGGACGACGGGTCGCGCGACGCCACGCCCGAGATGCTCGAGGAATTGTGCTGGCTGTATCCGGGCAAGGTGCGCGCCCTGCGGCACCCCGCCAACCGCGGCTACGGAGGGGCGCTGCGCAGCGGGTTGGCGGCGGCCCGCCTGGACTGGATCTTTTACACCGATGGCGACGGCCAGTACGACGTGCGCGAGCTGGAATTGCTGGTCCGCCAGGCCGGCGAGTGCGTCGATGTGGTCAATGGCTACAAGATATCCCGTTCCGATCCTCTTTACCGCAAGCTGATCGGCTGGCTTTACAACCGGATTGTGAAGATTGCGTTCCGCCTGTCTATTCGCGACATCGACTGCGATTTCCGGCTGATGCGCCGCTCCCTGTTCGGCCGCTTCGAACTCCGTTCCAGCAGCGGGACCATCTGCGTGGAAATGATCAAGAAGCTGCAAGATGCCGGATGCCGGTTTGCCGAGGTGCCGGTCCACCATTTCCACCGCTCGGTGGGCCGCTCGCAGTTCTTCCGGCCCAGGTGGCTGTTCAAGACCTTCGTCGACCTGCTGGTGTTGTGGCGCGAGCTGATGCTGGCGCGGCCCGCGCCGGCCGGCAAGGAGAAGGCGCTGGGCCCCGCCGGACTGCCCGCCTCCACCGGCAAGCAGCCCAACTGACCGGTTCCAGGTTCCAAGTTCCGGGTTCCAAGCTGCAAATCAGAAGAACTTGGAACCTGGAACTGACACCATGTATCTGCTGAAGCGTTACGAGGAGAAAAAGGTTCTGGTCACGGGCGGACTGGGCTTCGTGGGCAGCAACCTGGCGTTGCGGCTGGCGGAGCTGGGAGCGCAGGTGCACGTGGTGGACGCCCTGCTTCCCGGCTGCGGCGGCAACCGCTTCAATCTCCAGCCGGCCGGCGACAGGATCACCGTCTCCATCCAGGATCTGCGCAACCGCGATTTCATCGAGCAGGCCGTCGCCGGCACGGACTTGATCTTCAACCTGGCCGGCGACGTCAGCCACCTGGGCAGCATGGAGGACCCCGAGCACGACCTGGAGATCAACTGCCGGGCGCAGCTCGCGCTGCTGGAGTCCTGCCGGCGCGCGAATCCCTCCGTGAAAATCGTGTTCGCCAGCTCCCGGCAACTCTACGGGCGCCCCCTCAGCCTTCCGGTGAATGAAGCACACCAGGTCGAGCCGGTGGATATCAATGGGATCCATAAGCGGACTGCCGAGCGCTACCACTTTATCTACGGCGTGTACGGGATCAGGGCCACGGCCTTGCGCATGACCAACACTTACGGCCCGCGCCAGTTGATCCGCCACAACCTGCAGGGCTTCATGGGCTGGTTCATCCGCCAGGCGCTGCTGGGGGAGGAGATCGTGCTGTTCGGCGACGGCGCCCAGCTTCGCGACCCGGTTTACGTGGACGACGCGGTGCACGCCTTTCTGCGCGCCGGCGTAAGCCCGGCGGCCGACGGCCAGGTCTTCAACCTGGGCCACGAGCCGGTGTCGCTGCTGACCATCGCCGAGACGCTGATCGCTATTTGCGGCCGCGGCAGCTACCGCCTGGAACCGTTCCCGCCGGAGCGCCGCTTGATCGACATCGGGCACTACTACGGCGATTACTGGAAGGCCGAACGCCTGCTCAACTGGAAACCTCAGATCGGGCTGGAGGAGGGTCTTCGCCGCGCCGTGGAGTACTTCCGCGAACACGGAGAGCATTACCTGTGAAGGTGCCGTTCTTGGATCTCGGCCGGCAGACCGCCTGCTGCCGCGGGGAAGTGGACGCGGCCGTGGCGCGGGTGCTGGACCGGGCGCGCTACGTGCTCGATATCGAGCTGGAATCGTTCGAGCGGGAATGGGCGGCGTTCTGCGGCGCGCGCTTCGCCGTGGGGGTCGGCAACGGCACCCAGGCGCTGGAAATCGCGTTGCGCGCTTCCGGCGTCGGCCCGGGCCATGAAGTCATCACCTCGCCGCTCACCGCGCCCTTCACCGCACAGGCCATCCTGGGGGCGGGCGCGATCCCGGTGTTCGCCGATGTCGATGAGCGGACGCTGCTGCTGGATCCGGCGGCGGCGGAAAGCGCGGTCACCCCGCGCACGCGCGCCATTCTCCCGGTGCATCTGTACGGCCGCGTCGCCGACCTCGAGGCCTTCGCCGACATCACCCGCCGCCACGGGCTGGACCTGGTCCAGGACGCCTGCCAGGCGCACGGCGCGGCCCTCCACGGCCGGCCGCTCACGGCCTGGTCCCGCTGGGTGGTTTACAGCTTCTATCCGACCAAGAACCTGGGGGCGCTGGGCGATGGCGGCGCGCTGGTCACCGACGATGCCGAGGCCGCCGAGGCGGCCCGGTTGCTGCGCAACGGCGGGGTCCGCGGCCAGGCCATCAGCGAACTGCCGGCGCTGAACAGCAGATTGGACGAAATCCAAGCGGCGCTGCTGCGCGCCAAGCTGCCTCACCTGGCCGAATGGAATGAACGGCGCCGCCAACTGGCCGCCTTCTACGCCCGGGAAATCGGGCCGCCGGTGGGGGGAATCCCCGCCGAGCCGGGCAGCCACGTCTACCACCTGTACGTTGTCCGCGTGGAGCGGCGGGCCGAGTTGCAGCAGTTTCTGGCGGGCGCCGGCATCGGCACCATGGTGCATTATCCGCGCCCACTGCATTGGCAGGCGGCGTTCGGCGGCTCGCCGGCCTGCGCCGGGGCGCTGCCGGTGGTGGAGCGCGCCTGCCGCGAAATCATCTCCCTGCCGCTTCATCCCCAACTGGAAGACGCGGAAGCCGAACTGGTAATCAACGCCATTCGAGACTACAGGCTCCCGGCCACAGGGAGTGCGGAACGCGGAATGCGGAGTGCGGAGTGAAGTCCCCAGGAATTCCGCATTCCGCACTCCGCATTCCGCACTGCTAACACCATGGAACCGGAACAGTACGACCTGCTGTACCAGTGCGAAGAGCGGTTGTGGTGGTTTGTCGGGATGCGGCAGATCGCGACCACGTTGCTCGCTCCACGGCTGCGGCCGGGGCTGCGCTGCCTGGAGGCCGGCTGCGGAGCCGGTTACAACTCGGCCTTCTATGCGGCGCACTACGGCTGGCAGGTCTATCCCTTCGACCTTTCTGAGCGGGCACTGGCATACGCCGCCGGCCGGGGCCTGGAACGACTGGTGCGGGCCGAGCTTGGCGAACTGCCGTACGCCGGCGGCTCATTCGACTGTGTGACGTGCCTGGACGTGATCAACTGCCTGGACGTTGAACGCGGGCCCGCCGCGCTGCGCGAGTTTTGTCGTGTCCTGAAGCCGGGCGGGTTCCTGTTGTTGCGCACCCCGGCCCTGCCCTGGCTGCACGGCCGCCATTCCGACCTGGTCCATGAAACGCACCGCTACGGGATGGACGAACTGACGGCAGCCATTGAAGCCGCCGGGTTTCGGATGGAACGGAAAACGTACGCCAACTGCCTGCTGCTGCCGCTGGCGGCTCTCAAGCGCAAGGTGCTGGAACCGTTGGGCCTGGCTTCCGAGGAAGGCGATGTGCGCCCGCTGGCGCCCTGGCTGGACACAGCCCTGCTGGCCGCCCTGCGGCTGGAGAATCGCATTCTGAAAACCGGAGTGAACCTTCCGATCGGCGTTTCGCTGGTGGTGCTGGCAGCCAAGGAGCCCGGCTCAGTCGCCCCGTGATTCCTTGGTCACGATCCGCAGGCGGGCCCAGGCGCACCAGTCACCGATGGTCTCGCGGCGCGGCCCGGAGGAAGCCTTCAAGACCAGATTGACATTCGCTCCGACCCATTTGTCGAGCGGGATCTTGCGGCTCACCAACTCCCGCGCGCGCGCCGGCAGCAGCTCATTGAATATCTCTTCCCGCTGGCGCGCATCCACGGAAACCTGCTCTGCCGCCGTCACTGCCGTTGCCGCAGCCGCCCCACTGGCGCCGTCTTCTATGAAGATTTGCCCCCGAACGCCGTCGCCCAGCTTGCCCAGATCGGCCGCCGCCACTTCCAGGGCGCTCCCCGGAGGAAGCGTCGGAAGCGGAAAGCGCACGGTCGTGCCGGCGATCATGACCAGCGCATACCGCGGCGGAGTGATTCCCCGCGCGCCGTGTAAAAAGGCAGGTCCGCCGGTCGGCGTACCGAACTTCGAGTCGTCCGGATAGACTTCCGTCCGGTCGAAACTGACCTCGGCCCGGTCGAACATTTCCAGGAGCCGGAAGCTACGGGGCATGTTTGGCTCCGCGATATCCTCGGACAGTTCCCGATAGAAGGGATTGCTGCGCTGGATAATGCGCAGGCGGCTCCACAGCAACCAGTCGTCGTCCTGGTCCCGTTCCGTCTCCAGGATGAGGGTGCCCTTGCGGCCTGCCAGCCGGCCCAGGGCCACTTCCCAGTCCCACCAGTGTTGAGCGTCGGGCTCCGCGTCCAGGGTGACCACGGCCACCACACTGCTGCCCCCTTCATCCTGGAAGAACACCCTGCCGCGAGCGAAACTCCGCAGCGGTCCGCCCAGGCTGGCGCCCAGTTGCAGCACGGCGTCGGGCGGAATCGGCGGAAGGTCGAAGTAGATCCTGCTGCCGGGAAGCTGACTGAGCGCCAAACGGGAGCGTTCGTCACGCCCGTAGGGGCGCACCGTGACATGGTTCTTCCCATCCGGCAACGCCGAAGGCGCCCACTGGAGCGAGCTTTCCAGCCTGGCGCTCGCAAGGTGCTCGATCAGCCGGTAGCTGTCGCGGTCCAGCACATCTCGTTTGTATCTGTGCGTGACATCCCAGAGGCGGCGGTCGTGCAGCCGGAAGATGAGAACATCCGGCCGGGTGGCGAAATCGGCGGGCAGGCTGGCGCCCTGGTCAGCAAAGCGCATGATCAGCGATCGATCCCGGTAGAAGAGCTTGAACAGCGCACCCTCCTGGAAGTACCAGGAAGAGATCCCTCGCACCTGCGTGGGAAGCAAATACAACAGCGCGCCACTGGGCAGCGCCGGGTGCCCGCGCTTCATCATACCCAAGGAACTCTCGGCAATGTCGGAGGCTTCGCCCACCCAGGAATACGTCAGCTCGCCGGGCATCAGGAACGCGGTGCCCAGGACCAGGCCCGCCGGAAACAGCACCCAGCCGCGCGGCAGGCCCCCAGACTCCGACAA
>JAPKYU010000589.1 GCA_026394175.1 Acidobacteriota bacterium
GTGGACATGGTTTCCACCAGCGAGGTGAGCGTCTCGCTCACGGTGGACAATACCGGGCACCTGGACGAGATCGTGGCCGAGTTGCGGAAGATCGCGCACGTTTCGCCGGAGGGCGGCAAGGCCATCGTCTGCCTGGTGGGCGACAACATCAAGTTCACGCCGGGCGTGGCCGGAAAGGTGTTCAAGGCGGTGGAAAGCGTGAACGTGCAGATGATTTCCCAGGGCGCATCGCGGCTCAATATCAGTTTCGTGGTGGAGGAGAAGAGCTTGAAGGAAGTGGTGGCGCGCCTGCACCGCGCCTTCTTCCGCCGCCTGGACCCCAAAGTTTTCGAGTAGGAGTAGCCGCAGATTTCGCAGATTACACAGATGAACACAGAGAAAGAGCAAAAGGACCCGCGCACCTATGCGATTATCGGAGCGGCAATGGAGGTGCATCGGCAACTGGGTCCCGGTTTCCTGGGAGCTGTCTACCAGGAAGCACTTGCGATTGAATTCGCGCGGCGCGGCATCCCGTTTAAGAGAGAGGTCGAGATTACCGTTTTTTATAAGGGCGAACGTTTGGCTTGCGCCTACCGGGCTGACTTTGTGTGTTTCGACTCGGTGATCGTGGAACTCAAGGGCATTGAGTCTCTGACGGATGTTCAGGAAGCGCAGGTGATCAATTACCTCAAGGCTTCCGGTTACGAAGTAGGGCTGCTGCTGAACTTCGGCGGCACTTCGCTGCAGTACCGCAGATTCGCATTCTCCAAATCTGTGCAATCTGCGAAATCTGCGGCTCCGGCTCCCTTATGAGAATCGCGCTGATCGGATACGGGAAGATGGGCAAGCTGCTGGACCAGCTTGCTCCGTCGCAGGGGATGGAAGTGGCCGGCCGGTACGACGTGGGTGACGCGCTGACGGCCGAGCAGTTCCGCGCAGTGGACGTGGCCCTGGACTTCACCACTCCCTCCGCGGCGCTTGAGAACCTGCCGCGCCTGGTCGCCCTGGGCCTGGACCTGGTGGTCGGGACGACCGGCTGGCAGGAGCAGCTCAAGCCGCTCCAGACGCTGGTGAAGCGCCACAATACCGGCTTCGTGTACGGGTCAAACTTTTCGATCGGCGTGAATGTCTTTTACCGCGTGGCCGCCGAGGCTGCGCGCCTGTTGAGGGACCGCGCCGAATACGACCCCTGGATCCACGAGATCCACCATAAGATGAAGCTGGACGCGCCGTCGGGGACGGCCCTGAAGCTGCGCGATGTGCTGGCGGCGGAATACGGAGGCCGCGAGATCAACATATCCAGCAGCCGTGCCGGAACCATTTCCGGCACCCACACGGTCGGCTTCGACTCCGAAGCCGACACCATCACCCTGACGCACACTGCGCGCAGCCGCGTGGGGTTCGCCCTGGGCGCGCTTTACGCGGCCAAGTGGATTCACGGGAAGAAAGACTTCTACGAGTTTTCCGAGGTGCTCTTCGGGAAATAGCTGATAGCTTTGGGCGGGAGGACCTATGGGGAGCACAGCACTGAAGGGCTGCGGGACGGCGCTGGTCACTCCGTTTACGCGCGACGGCGCGCTGGATGAAACCGCGCTGCGCCGCCTGGTCCGCTTCCAGATCCAGCAGGGGATCCACTTCCTGGTGCCGTGCGGGACCACCGGCGAGAGCCCCACCCTGACGCACGAGGAGCATCTCCGGGTGGTCGAGATCGCGCTGGAGGAGGCCCGGCAGGCTTCCCGAACGGTGCCGGTGTTCGCCGGGGCGGGCGGCAACAATACCGCCAAAATCGTCTCCCTGATCCGGGAGCTGGAAGCGATGGGCGTGGACGGAATCCTTTCGGTGTCGCCCTATTACAGCAAGCCCACGCAAGAGGGCATCTTTCAGCACTACCGCGCGCTGAGCGACGCCACGCGGCTGGCCATTGTCGTCTACAACGTGCCTGGACGGACAGGCTCGAACATCGAGCCGGCCACCCTGGCCCGCCTGGCCGCGCTGCCGAGCATCGCCGGCGTCAAGGAAGCATCCGGCAACATCACGCAAATGGCCGAAGTCCTGAATGCCGTGCCGGAGGGCTTCGCCGTGCTGTCGGGCGACGACGCCATCACCCTGCCGCTGATGGCGCTGGGCGGCGTGGGAATCATTTCCGTGGCTGCCAACGAGGTGCCGGGGATGATGGCGCGGCTGGCCGACCTGTGCCTGGCCGGTGATTTTGCCGCCGCCCGCCAGCTCAATGGCCGCCTGCTCCCGCTGATGCAGGCCAACTTTATCGAGTCGAACCCCATCCCGGTGAAAGCGGCGCTGGCCATGATGGGCCTGATCGAAGAGGCCTACCGCCTTCCGCTGGTCCCCATGAAGCCCGAAAACAAGGCCAAGTTGCAAAAGATCCTCGAAGGCCTGGGATTGCTGGGATCCAAGGCTGGCGCCAGGGAGTGAGCGCGGCTAGAAGGGCTTTGGCAAATGACGCTACAGGAACGAATTGAGCGCCTGTTTGACACTTCGCCGATCACCGACGAGCACCTGTGGACGTTCGAGGAGTTTAAGAAAGACCTGAACGCCGGGCAGGTGCGGGCCGCCGAGCCGGATCCCGATGTCCAGCCCAGCGGCTGGCGCGTGAATGCCTGGGTGAAGAAGGGCA
>JAPKYU010000518.1 GCA_026394175.1 Acidobacteriota bacterium
AGAGTCGTCCTGGCCGTGCCAAGCAAATGGGCCACGTCATTCGCCGGAACTGACTCCACGGTGCGGAACATCCGGTTGCGGGCAGCCCTGAGGCACTCGTAGTTGGACCAGGCCAGAACACCGCCCACGGCCAGCGCGGCAAACGGGATGGCGATCAGGAATCGGCGGAGCTGCTTGAGACGAGTTTTCATGCCGGTCTGTCGGGCCTGAATCAAACCGCGATGGGCGCTTTGATGGCCGGGTGCGGGTCGTACCCGCTCAGCGCGAAATCTTCGTAGCGGAAATCAAACACGGAGCGCACCGCGGGGTTCAGCGTCATGCGGGCCAGCGGCCGCGGCTCCCGGCTCAGTTGCAGCCGGGCCTGCTCGACGTGGTTCAGGTAGAGGTGTGTGTCGCCCAGCGTGTGAATGAACTCCCCGGCCGCCAGCCCGCAGACCTGGGCCACCATCATGGTCAGCAGGGCGTAGCAAGCGATGTTGAACGGCACGCCCAGAAACAGGTCGGCGCTGCGCTGGTAAAGCTGGCAGGACAACCGGCCCTGGGCCACGTAGAACTGAAACAGCAGGTGGCAGGGAGGCAGCGCCATCTTCGGCAGGTCGGCCACGTTCCAGGCGCTGACGATGTGGCGCCGCGAGGCGGGGTTTGCGCCGATCTGCTCGATCACCCGCGAAATCTGGTCGATATGGCCGCCCTCCGGCGTCGGCCAGGAACGCCACTGATAGCCATATATCGGGCCCAGCTCGCCGCTGGAATCCGCCCACTCGTCCCAGATCGTCACCCCCTGTTCATGGAGGTAGCGGATGTTGGTTTCGCCGGTCAGAAACCAGAGCAGCTCGTGAATGATGGAACGCAGGTGCAGCTTCTTGGTGGTCAGCAGCGGGAAGCCCTCGGCCAGGTTGAACCGCATCTGGCAGCCGAACACGCTCAGGGTTCCCGTGCCGGTCCGGTCGCTCTTCGGCACGCCGTGGTCGAGGATGTGCCCGAGCAGTTGCAGGTACTGTTTCATCCGCATGAATTTCACCACAAAGACACGAAGAACACAAAGGAGCTATCGCCGCAACAGAGCCGGGAAGCTTCGCGAAGAAGCGAAACCTTCCAAGCAAGTATTACGCCGGGCGGCCCTTGAACTCTTGGACGAAAAGCTTGACGCGCGCCGCTTCTATGATGGCGGCCACCGCGGGATGCCTGATCCTTCGTTCGACGGAAATGGCATAGAAGCGCTCGCGTACGGAGCCCAGGCGTCCGATGGCCTGAACCCGATGTTGTTGCCGCACCTCCGCTTCCGTTACCGACGGCGCGGCGAACACGCCGAGGCCGGTCTCTCCGAACGCCTTCAGCAGGGCGCTATCCTGGAATTGGCCGGCCACCCTGGGCCGAATGCCTTCGGAGTTGAACCATTGGTCGAGGGAGCGGCGGAGCGTGGTGTTGTCCGTCGGAAAGAGGAAGGGAGCCCCATCCAACGAGCGCGGGAAGTTACGGCGATACCTGGCTGCCAGCCGCGCGGTGCCGAACACGACCACCCCGCACTCCCCCAGCAAATGACTGAAGGCCCGGACGCTGGCCCCCGGGGCCGCCGGAGAGTCAGAGAGCACCAGGTCCAGTTCGTGCAGCGAGAGCCCGGCCAGAAGACGGTCGGGCTTGTCTTCAAAGCATACCAGGGCGATGGGCTCGGGCAAACGCAGGGCCGGTTCCAGCAGACGATGGGCGACTCGCTTGGGCAGCACGTCGGCGATCCCCACTCTGAAATGCAGGGGGCGGCCTGACGGCCGGCCTTTCAGGGTATCGGTCAGCTCCCGCCCCAGGGAGAAGATTTCCTCCGCGTAGCGGAACACCAAGCGGCCGGTGTCGGTCATTTCCAGGCGCCGCCCCACCCGCTGGAACAGTTTCTCGCCCAGCGACCTCTCCAGGGCTTTGACCTGGCCGCTGACGGTCGGCTCCGCCAGGCGCAGCTCGCGGCTGGCCGCGACAACACTGCCCTCGCGGGCCACCAGCCAGAAGTAGAGCAGGTGATGGTAGTTGATCCAATCCATGCCCTCGACTATACCTCGGTTTTTTCGGGGTATAACAGCCAAACTATCTTATTGCCAAGGTATGCGGGCTGCGGCATGGTGGGAGGCGGAGGCCGAGCCGATGCGACTGGAGATTCGGCGGCGGAATGTTCCGGCCACCGCAGCCCTGAGGGAGCACATCGAGCGCCGCATTCTGTTTGCGCTGGCCCGTTTCAGCAGTCGAGTGGCACGGGTGACGGTTCGCGTGTCGGACGTCAACGGCCCGCACGGCGGCCTCGACAAACAATGCCGCATCATGGTGGTCCTGCGGGGAGCCAGGAGAGTCCAGGTGGAGGACCTGGACGCCGGGCTCTACGCGGTCATTGACCGGGCCGCCGACCGGGCCGGGCGGTCGGTCGGGCGCGAGTTGGCGCGCGACCGTGGCGGCCCGTCCCTCCCCGCAACAGGGGAGTGATCGAGGACGACATGCGCCTTGAGAACGAGACTGAATTCCGGGCAGCGCTCAACCGGGTGAAAACGCGACTGGCCGCTTCTCACAACGCGGAGACGATACGCGCCGCGCGGGCGCAGACCACGCTCGCCGAAGTCGAGGCCGCCTTGCAACGGCTGGCTGAGGGGACCTATGGCGTCTGCCGCGGCTGTTTTCTGATCATTCCCACCGGAGAACTGCTCCGGTGTCCTCAGACCCAATGGTGCGCGGAGTGCCGCAGCCGCAGGATGGCGGCCCAGCGGGCCGGCGGCGCGCCGTGAGCCCGCGCCCACAAGCGCCCGCGGCGAAGGCGAAAGGCTGACGATGCTGACCACGTTGCGTTTGATAGCCGGCTTTCTGCTGGTTGGGCTCGGCGTCATGGGCCTGGCGCTACCCTTGCTGCCGGGATGGATATTCCTGATTCCCGGCCTGGCCCTCCTCAGCCGGCATTTTCATTGGGCGCATCGCTTGTGGCATTTTGCCCGGCGAGTCCGGGCTTCTCGCGCCGTTTGTCCCGCACGGGATCCAACTGACGGGGGCAGACCCGGCGTGTCCGCCGGGTGACGCGGCCCGCTGCGCGCTATGTGCCGTCAACTCGGCACCCAGGCTGCAACGCCAGGGGACACTCGAATGTGTCCCTTGGCGCCCCCGTGCTTCGATGGTGAGATGGGGCGCGAATCAGGAGGGCTTTTCTTCCGTCTTCTTGCCGCGTCCGTACTTGCGCTGGAACCGCTCGATCCGTCCGGCGGGGTCCAGCAGCTTCTGCCGGCCGGTGTAAAACGGGTGGCAGCTCGAGCAGATTTCCACGCGGACGTCGCCCTTGTGCGTGGAGCGCGTCCTGAAGGTGCTCCCGCAGGCGCACGTGACGTTCACTTCATTGTAAGCAGGGTGAATGCCGGCCTTCACAGTGACCTCAATTCCGTATAGGGTAAACACCCATTATACAGCAAGTGCGCGCCGATCGCGGGCTGCTTCACGCTGCTCCGGGGCTTCCCATCCGGGCTGATCTGTTTGAAACATCTCAGCATAGTCAAAACTTGGAACTTGGAACAGGGGACCGGCATGGCGTAAAATCGGCGGAACCTTCCCATTGAGCGAGGATTTGACGATGACACGACGCGCGGCCTGTGGGCTTCTGTTCATCCTGTTGCTGGCTGGGATGGCGCCGGCCCAGCAGAAGATCGACGAGAGTTACACTCGCAAAATCCGCGAGTATACGACCGACCTGATGTTCCAGACCGAGCTGGTCGATCACCTGCCGGCATCCGACCGGGTGCCGACCCCCGAGAAGGTGCTGGGGTATCCGGTGGGGACTCCCGACAAGCTCACCTACAGCGCGGACATCTACCGCTACATGCGGGAGCTGGCGCGCACCACGCCCCGCGTGAAAGTGTTCAGCATCGGGCAGACCGAAGAGGGGCGGGAGATGCTGCTGGTGGCGGTGTCCGACGAGGAGAACATCCGCCAACTGGAGCGCTACAAACAGCTCACGGCGCGGCTGGCCGATCCCCGCACGCTGTCGGTGGCCGACGCCGACCGCACCATCGCCGACGCCAAGCCCTTTTACTGGGCCACCGGCAGCATCCATTCGCCGGAAACCGGCGCGCCGGAGATGCTGATGGAGCTGGCCTACCGGCTGGCGGTCGAGGACACGCCGCTCATCCAGGCCATCCGCAAGAATTCCATCGTGCTCATCACCCCGCTGATCGAAGTGGACGGGCACGACCGCCAGGTGGACATCTACCGCTACCGCAAGGCCAACCCCAACAAGGCGGCGCCCTCGCTGGTCTACTGGGGCAAGTACGTGGCCCACGACAACAACCGCGACGGCATCGGGATGTCGCTGGCGCTCAGCCGCAACATGATGCGCGCCTTCCTCGACTACCACCCGCAGGTGTTGCACGACCTGCACGAGTCGGTGCCCTTCCTCTACACCTCGACGGGCATGGGCCCCTACAACGCCTGGCTGGACCCCATCGTGATCGACGAGTGGCACATCCTGGCCTACCACGAGATCCAGGAAATGACCAGGCGCGGCGTGCCCGGCGTCTGGACGCACGGGTTCTACGACGGTTGGGCGGCCAATTACATGTTCTATATCGCCAACGGCCACAACTCCATCGGCCGTTTCTATGAGACCTTCGGGGGGCGCGGCGCCGATACGGCGGAGCGCACCGTGCCCGCCGGCAGCACCTCGCGGGCCTGGTACCGGCCGAACCCGCCGCTGTCGCGGGTGAAGTGGTCGATCCGCAACAACATCAACCTGCAGCAAAGCGCCATCCTGCTGGCCATGAATTTCGTGGCCAACGACAAGGAGCGCTTCCTGCGCAACTTCTACCTGAAGAGCAGGCGCTCCGTCGAGAAGGCCGTCAAGGAAGGGCCGGCCGCCTACACCATCGCCACCGACGAGCGGCCCGTGGAGGCGGCGGCGCTGGCCAACCTGCTGCGCCTGCAGGGCGTCGAGATTCACCAACTGGACAAGGAGGCTGAAGTCAAGGAAGGCAAGCTGGCCGAGGGCGCCTACGTGGTGCGCATGGACCAGCCCTACAGCCGCATGGCCGACATGCTGCTCGATACCCAGTATTACAACCCCAGCGACCCCCGGCCCTATGACGACACCGGCTGGACGTTGGGGCCGCTGCGCAACTTGAAGACCGTGCGCGTGACCGACCCGGCCATCCTGAAGGCCGCCATGCACAAGCTGGACAAGGACGCGGCGGTGGAAGGGAAAATCTCTGGCAGCGCCGGCACCGCCGCCTACATCATCAACCACAACGCCGACAACACCCTGGCCACGCTGCGCTTCCGCCTGAGCAAAACCAGGATGCTGGCCGCCGAGGAGGCCTTCACGCACGAGGAGCGCAAGTACGCGGCCGGCAGCTTCATTATCCCGTCGGAGGGCAACCCGGCCGATACGCGGTCCACGCTGGAAGCGGCGGTGAAGGAGCTGGGGCTGACCGCCTGGGCTGCGAACGCCATGCCGCAGGTGGCCACCCACCCGCTGGCCGTTCCCCGCGTGGCCCTGCTGCACACCTGGACCAGCACGCAGGATGAAGGCTGGTACCGCATCGCCTTCGACCAGCTCAAGATTCCCTACACCTACATCTCCGAGCACGTGGTGCGCGACACCGCCAACCTGCGGGAGAAATTCGATGTGATCGTGTTCCCGCCGACCGGGCGCGGCGACCCGACCCGCGTCGTCAACGGCCTGCCGATGCGCGGCGACCCGGTGCCCTTCAAAGCCAGCGAGCTGACGCCCAACCTGGGCACCGCCCCAGACACCACCGATGACACCCGGGGCGGCATGGGCTTGCAGGGCTTGATCAACCTGAAGAAATTCACCGAGCAGGGCGGCACGCTGATCGTGGCCGCCGGCACCACTGCCATTCCCATCACCTTCGGGCTGGTGGAAGGCGTCTCCATCACCGAAGCCCGGCAGTTGCAGGCGCGCGGCACCGTCGTCAGCGCCAACATCGCCGACGCGAAGAGCCCCATCGCCTACGGCTATGGGCCGAAGCTGGCGGTTTACTTCAACCAGTCGCCGGTGTTGCGCGTGGGCCTGGCGGGCGCCGGAGGCGGCTTTGGCGCTTCCTCGATGTTCGGCGCGACGGAAGGGCGGCCCAGCGGGCGCGGTTCGGCCACCGATCCGGACATCCCCCAGGGGCGCGCCTGGCAGCCCCCCGAGCGGCCCCAGCGCCGCTCCCCGGGCGAGGAAGAAACCACCATCCCGGACGAGGCGCGCGAGGCCTTGCGCAGCTTCCTGCCCCCGCCCGAAGCCATGCCCCGCGTGGTCCTGCGCTTCGCCGAGGAGAAAGAACTGGCGGTGAGCGGCATGCTGGCCGGCGGCTCCGAGCTGGCCCAGAAGGCGGCCGTGGTCGACGTGCCGGTGGGCAAAGGCCACATCGTGCTGTTTGCCAACAACCCCATGTGGCGCGGCGAAACCCAGGGCAGCTACTTCCTGGTCTTCAACATCCTGCTGAACTACGACCACCTCGGCGCCGGCCGGCCCGCTCCCAAGCCGGCCGCCAAGAAGGAATAGAGCGCTGGTTGATTCACCACAAAGGCACGAAGAACACAAAGACCACGAAGATGCACAGTGCTTTGTGAGCTTGGTGCTCTTTGTGCCTTTGTGGTGAATGCCCATGCGCGAAAAACTGACCTTTCGGCCGCTGACGGCCGGCCGCTGGAATGACCTGGTGGCGCTGTTCGGCGAGCGGGGCGCCTGAGGCGCGGCGGAGGCCAACCGGCTGCGGGACTCGCGGAACCAGTTTCCTGTCGGTGATTCGGACCAAGAGAACTTCAAACTTGAAATTTCAGTTCAGGAGGCGGCGGCTGCGCAGTTCCTTTTCCAGGGCCGCCGGGTCGAAGTTCAGAATCAGGGCCTGGGGGGCGGCGCCCAGAAAGACGTAGAGGGCCGGCACCTGCTTCAACTGCAGCCGCGGCGCCATAGTGGCGTAGTCCAGGGAAATCACCGCGTTCTTGATGCCCGCCTGGTTCAGGTACTCGTATATGGATTCGGCGCGCGAATCGGGCACCACCACCAGCGGCGCCGCCAGTCGCAGCTTGCCGATGACCAGCGAGGCGCGCTGGCAGTCCAGGCAGCTCGGGCTCATGAAGTAAAGCAGCGTCTCCGAGCGAGGTGAAAGGGGCATTTCGGCGACCTTGCCGGAGCGGTCCATGACGCGCAGCGACAGCGAAGCGTTGCCGGCCAGCATGGTGCGCTCCAGTGTGGCCGAGGCGGCGCCCACGCAGACGATCAGTAACAGAGCCAGGGCGGGCTTCCAGAACGCCCGGCGGAAGGCGGCCGCCGAACCCGCCAGCCAGGCCACTGCCATGGCCGCCGCCAGCATGGCCCCGTCCTCGACGAAGAACCAGCCGTCCAGCGCCCGGTGGCGGCCCGGCATGCAGCCGCATTCCATGCCCTTCAACTCGCTGTAACGCGCGCCCATGTAAATCATGAACGACAGCGCCAGCGCTCCTGCCAGCAAGGCGCCGCCGCGCCGCCAGGCCGGCACCACCAGCAGCACCGCGGCGAAAAGCTCGAAGGCCCCGAGGACCACCGCCCATGGAAGCGCATAAGCCGACGGCACGCCGGCTTCGACCTGCCGGATTCCCGCCTGCGCCGGCGCGTACAATTTCCAGATGCCGGAACTGCCGAAAACCACGGCCAGCGCCAGCGCCAGCATCCAGTGAATGATCGGTTTCGCTTTGTTCATATTCAGGTGTCAGGTGCCAGGTGTCAGGTGACAGGTGCCAGAGCAGCCCGCCTGACACCTGAAACCTGACACCTGGAACCTGCTTATTCCTGTGCCAGCCGCTCGAGCAACCCGTGCTCGGCGACTTTCAGCTCCTCGCGCTGCTTGTTGAGCTTGGCGCGTCGATCGGGGTCCGGGAATCCCATGAGCGATTCTTCCAGCAACAACTTGTTGAGGAGTTCGAGTTCGCCACGGACCAGCCTGAGTTGTTCCTTCAATTCGGCAGCCATCATGCCACCTGTAGACTTTGATAGCATGTCACGGCCTCGCCTGCAAGAGGCTGAAGACTGACGACGGTGGCCGGTGGCAGGCAGGCGTGCCTGCTGCCTCCTGCTTGCTGCCTCCTGCTTACTGCCTACGGCCTCCAGCCCTCGGCCTCCTTCTGCTAGAATCGGGACGTGCAGCCACTGCCGCTGGAATGGGTGGAATCACCGCCGGCGATGACGGCCGGCGAAGCCCGGCAGTACTGCGCCCGGCTGGCCCGCTCGCATTACGAGAATTTTCACGTCGTCACGTTCCTGCTTCCCGCCCGGCTGCGCCAGGACTTCTACAACGTTTACGCTTACTGCCGGTGGGCGGACGACCTCGGAGATGAAGCAGGCGGTCCGGAGCGCGCCACCCGGCTGCTGGAACTGTGGCGGGAACAACTGAACGTTTGCTACTCGCTGATCCGGGGCGCGGCCAGCAGCGCCCCCGCGTCGGCAAGCGGAAGCCCGCAATCCGAAATCCGCACTCCGCACTCCGAAATCCGCTTGCACCCGGTGTTCGTGGCGCTGGCGGAAACGATCCGCGGCCACGACATTCCGCCCCAGCCGTTCTACGACCTGATCACCGCCTTTCTGCAAGACCAGCGCGTGACGCGCTACCCGACCTACGCCGATCTGGTCGGCTACTGCCGGTACTCGGCCAACCCGGTCGGGCGGCTGGTGCTGTATTTGTGCGGCTATCGTGACGAGGAACGGCAGCGGCTTTCCGACTTCACCTGCACGGCGCTGCAGTTGGCCAACTTCTGGCAGGATGTGCGGGTGGACCTGGAAAAGGGGCGCGTCTACATCCCGCTGGAGGACATCGGGCGATTCGGCTATTCGGAGGAGGCGCTCGGGCGCCTGGAATTCAACGCGCGGTTCGGCGAGTTGATGCATTTTGAAGTGGAGCGCGCCCGCGACCTGTTCCTGGCCGGCCTGCCACTGGCGGAGCGCGTGGATCGGCGCCTGGCGGCCGACATCGAGCTGTTTTCGCGCGGCGGCCTGGCTATCCTGGAACGCATCGAGCAGCGCGGCTACGACGTGCTTTCCGAACGGCCGGCGCTGACCGGGCGCCACAAGCTGCGCC
>JAPKYU010000058.1 GCA_026394175.1 Acidobacteriota bacterium
AAGGAGACCTTCTCGGCGGGCATGTAGCGGTAGCGCTCGGCCAGCGCGCGCAGCGAGCGCTCCAGCAGCTCTTCCACGTAGGGCCGCAGGGCGGCGGACTCTTTCTGATGCAGTTTCACGCGGAAGTGCGGGGTGTCGAACTGGTCGTAGCGCGCGAAGCTGTCCATGAGGCGCAGGGTGTTGACCGTCTGCACGTTGAACGGATCGCCGTCGTATGCCGCCTCCAGTGCCCGCCGCGCTTCCTCCTCGCGGCCCAGGCGGAACAGCGCGATGCCGAGCTTGGTCTGCAGGTCCCACAACTCGGGATCCAGCCGCAGGCCGCGGCGGTAGAAATCGGCGGCGGCGGCGAGCTGGCGCCCGATCCCGGCCAGGCGCCCCAGCGGCTCGTAGACCCGCCCGTAGACCGGGTCAGCCTTCAGCGCCTCGGCCACGCCGCGCTCGACGCCGGCGGAGTCGCCGCGCTGGTAAGCGACGGCGGCGCCGAGCGCCATGGCTTCCAGCGACCGCGGATTGACGGCCAGGGCGCGCTCGACATAAGCGGCGGCCGCATCGGTCTGCTCTTCGTCGAGAGCCATGCGCGCGGCCAGCAGATGCGCCGGCACGAATTCGGGGTCGGCCGCCAGGGCCTTCTCGATGGGCTTCTCGGCGCCGGAGTCCCAGCGGTCCGACAACAGCTCGGCCAGACCCACCAGTGCGCCCGGGTGCGCGGGGTCGAGCTTCTGCGCCTCCTCAAACAGCTTCTGGGCCTCCGCTTCGTTGTGGGCCAGCAGGAAGAGGCGGCCCCAGCGCGCCCGGATGTCGGCGTTCTTGGGCTCGGCGCCGGCGGCCCGCTCGAACACCCGGTTCGCTTCATGGAAACGGCCGAGGTGCCGGCAGGCTTCGGCGGCGTCGGCCAGGTCGGAGGCGCCGCGCCGGCGGTCCGTTTCGGCGGCCGCGCACAGCCGAGTGAATTCCTCGCGGGAGGTCTTGCGGTCGCCGCGCTCCTCGGCCAGCAGGCCGCGCAGCAGGGCCGCGCGCGTAGCGCTGGCGTTGCCGGCGGCCGCGGCCCGGGCGTAGTCGCCGCGCCGGAACGCCGGCTCGGCCTGCTCGGCCGCGCCAACGCCGCCCGCCGCCAGCAGCAGCCACAGGATTGCGATTCCTCGCCGCATCGAGATTAATGGGACGCAGATAAACGCAGATAAACGCAGATCAACGCAGATCTGCGTTTATCTGCGTTTATCTGCGTCCCATTCCATTTTCTCCAGCGCTTGCTGGACCTTGGCCAGTTCCAGCAGCAGCTTTTCCAGTTCCGCCAGGTACTGGTTCGAGGGCATGGTGGCCTTGCGGTACTTGAGCGCTTCTATGGCGTTCTCCAGTTCCTGCTTGCGGGCGCGCAGCTCGCGGGCGGCCGGGGTGTCGGGGCGGGCGCTCTGCGGCCCGGCGCGGACCAGGGCCACCTGGGCGGCCAGCAAGCCCTCGCCGTTGGCGGGCGAGGGGTCGCGGACGCCCTTGCCGTCGCCGTTGTCGTCCAGTTGCGCGTGCTCGGTGGCCAGCCGGCCCGCCGACTCGTAGAACCTGGCGACGCGCTGGGTGGCGTAGCGGAAGGCCTCCAGGACCGAAACCGCTCCGTTCTTGTCCTGGTCGGCGGCGGGGTCGGTGAGGGCCTCGGCGAAAAAGCGCATGAAGACGGTTACGTTGCGCTCCTCGCCGCTCTTGGTGGCGGCGATCACCGCGCGCCCCTCGCGGCTCCAGGCGCCGACGCTTGCGCCGCTGGCGCTGGTGGCATTCACCACGACCTGCCGGCGCGACGGAACGCGGTCCAGCCACTGCCGGAACTCCGAGGCCGTGGCGTCCGGCCCCGCCAGGTTCATCTTGTATTCGATGCCGTCAAAGCTGCCGTGGCCGATCAAGAAAACGAACAGCGGGTCGTCCGGGCGGGCGCGGGCGGCGGCGGCCTGGAAGGCGCGCGCCACCTCTTCGCGGCGCGAGCCCTCCGGCGGCAGCCAGACGATGCGCCCCGGCTCGACCCCGGCTTTGCGCAGGCCGGCGGCCAGCCGCTCGCCCAGCTCCCGGAACTGCTTGTCGCATTCCGGCTCGCCGCCCAGCCCGGCGATCACCAGCGCGTAGGGCTGCTCGGCCGCCGCAGCTACCGCCGGCAGCATCAACAGAGCCGCGAGCGTAAGCGAGCGGGTGCTTGCGCAGCGCCGCACAATCGACGAAAAACGGCGGCGCTGCGCGGGCACCCGCTCCCTGACGGTCGCGGCTCCGTTGCGGCACGATCCGCGAGAATCCGCGCAATCCGCGGAGGATCTGCGTTCATCTGCGTTCATCACACCGAGCCCCACACTTTTCGCAGCCCCCATTCCGTCCCCTTCAGCGCCAGCAGCAACAACAGCACCGCCGGCAGGTGCCACAGCTCGTGCGCGTTCTGTTCCGTGACGCCGCCTTCGGAATACATCATCTCGTCGGGCAGGTTGCCCGCCTTGTCGAGCGGGTAGTATCGGCCGCCGGTTTCTTCGGCGAGCGCGGCCAGCAGCGGCCGGTTCTGCTGGGCATTATAGAACTCCAGGGTACCCTCGGTGCGCTGGAAGTAGGCTGTGCCGCGGCCGATCTCCTCGGCTCCCGCGCCCGAACGGCGGGCCACGGCTTCCACCGCGAACAGGCCGGTTCCTCCCAGCTCCACGGCGGCGGAGAAGAGCCCCTCCTCGCGCCCGGACCACTCCAGCGGGATCTCGCGGCGCGAGCCGTCGGGCGCCGTGACGGCGGCCGTGACAATAGCGTCCTCGACCGCCTGGAATTTCTTGTCCCGCACTTCGGCGCGCACTTCGACGCGCCGGCCGTCGCGATACAGCGGCCGGTCGGTGGTGACGCGGACCGGCGGCGGAGTGTCGCTGATCAGCCCGCGCAGCAACTGGCGCCAGAACAACTGGTGCGAATCGTCCTTGTGGTCCAGCTCCATGCGCCAGCGCCAGGAGCTGCCGGTGGCGAACAGGAAGGCGCGGCCGCGTCCGAAGCGCTGCGCAGCCAGCAGGGGCAGCGGCGCGCGCTCGCCCGCCGCCAGGGCCTGCGACAGCACCACGGTGCCGGCCTTGGGCTCGCCGGTGCGCTGGTAATCGCCGAGCGGCGGCAGCGCCCGCCAGCGCGCCGCGCTCTTCTGGGCGTCGGCGGCGAGCTGCAGCATGGGCGCGTCCCGCCCCTGCGCCGTCAGCTCCGGGCGCGCTTCGCGGCGCAGGAACGTCGGGCCGCCGGAGGAGGGAAGCGCCACCGGAACCAGGTCGTTCAGAAGCGTGTTCTGGTAGCCGCCGTCGGCCAGCGCCCGCCGCCCGCCCAGCAGCAACAGGCCCCCGCCCCGCCGGCTCACGAAATCGTAGATGGCCTGCAGGTCGTCGTGAGAAAAGAAAGTCGCCTCGATATTGCCGAGCAGCAGGCCCTCGTAAGTGAACAACTCGTCCTGCTTCGGGAAGCCGGTCTCCAGGGTCTTCTCGCTCTCCACGCCCTGCCGGTAGAACTTGTTGGCCGAAGTGCGCAGCAGGCAGGTGAGCTGCATGGAGGGGTCGTCTTCGAGGGCGCGGCGGATGAACTTGTATTCCCAGCGCGGCTCGCCCTCCACGTACAGCAGCCTGGACCGGCGCTCTTCCACCGCGATCACGCGCGTGACGCTGTTGTTGCGGGCGATGGCTTCGTCCGGCTGAACGGGAAGCGAGAACGCATATTCCTTCACCCCCGGCGAGCGGGGGGTGAAATTGACCCGCGCCGTCACGGTCTGCGAGGGGCGGTCGAAGCGCACCGGCACGCTGTGGATCGGCGTCCCGTTCTCGCGGACCTCCAGCGCCACCGCCTTGCCTTCGTATCCTTCCTGGGTGATGGTCACCGAAGCGGAGGCCACGCCGCCGGCCGGAACCGTGGAAGCCGTGAAGACATCGTCCACCTGCAAATCGCGGGTGAAATGCTCACGCCCGACGCCCACCGCGTGGAGGGGCACGCGGCGCGCCTTCAACTCCGCGAGCGCGCCCTGGTTCGCGGCGGCGCCGTTATCGGCGCCGTCCGAAACCACCACCACCGCGCCCAGCGGCAACCCCTTCAGGTCCGCCAGGGCTTCCGAGAGCGACTCATCCAGGCACGTGGCCTGGCCCGCGGCCGTGAGCGCGGCCGCGGTTGGGATGCGCGCCGCGCTTTCCGAAAAGCGATAGAGCCGCACCTGGAAGCGCTCCGCGACCCGCGCCAGCAGCGGCGAACCGGCCGCGAACGTTTTTTTCACCTGCTCCATGCGGGCCGGCTCGTCCAAGGCCATACTGGCCGAATCGTCCAGCAGGATGACGGCGATGTTCTGCCGCGGCACGATGGTGGACACCACCAGCGCCGGCCGCCAGAGCAGCAGGAGCAGCAGCACCAGCATGGCCGCCTGCAAGGCCCCGACGGCCGCCATCCGCGGCGTCAGCCTGCCGAGACGCCGCCGCAAGTGCCAGGCCGGAACCACGATGGCCGCCGCCACGGCCGCCGCCAGCAGCCAGCGCGGCGCACCGGAGAGCAGGCTCAGCCTGCCGCGGGCGAAGGCCACGGGCGGATAGACGAACAGAAACCGGAACAGGTGGCCGAACATGTGCGCTCAGAAGTAACCCTGCGATCCTGCCTACCGCTTACTGCCTACTGCTTACTTCCCTCAGTGTGTCATCGAATAAATGATGTAGTTGATGCCCAGGCGGTAGGCCATCGATGAGAACTTCTCCGGGTACTCCGGCAGATCGGCCCACTCCCATGCGTCGCCCAGATCCATGTTGAAGTTGATCATCACCATCAGGCGGCCCTTATCGTCATAGATGCCGCGGAAATGCGGCGTCGTGCCTCCTTTCTCCGAGGTGCTCCCCGATCGGATGTAATGGACGCCGGGGATCTGGATCTTCTCATTGACGTCGTAGAAGCAATGGAAGACGGGGTCGGAGATGTCCACTTCCTGGATGGGACGGTCGGGGAAAACCTTGCGGATGGCGGTCTCGAACACGTCCCATTCATAGGTTCCGTGGAAATCATCGACCACCAGGAAACCACCGCGCAGCAGGTATTCGCGCAGGCGCGCGGCTTCCTGATCGTCCAGCGCCATGTGCCCCACCTCGACGGCATACAGAATCGGGTATTGAAACAGGCGCGGGTCGTTCCAGGCCAGCGTCACCGGGCCGTCCCCGGACTCGATCAGCGACAAGCGCTTCACGCCCATCAGGAACTGCCGGTCGGCCTTGGGATAATCGGTGGCCCACATCCCCCCGCGGTAGCCCCCGCCAAAGCCCCCGGCGTTGCGGTAGATGACGCGGGCGAAGGAATATTCGGTCTGGGGAGCGCCGGCCTGGACGGGTCGGCCGGGTTCTTCTTCGGAGAAGCGGCGCGAAGGGAACGGCTGCTGCCGGCCCCACACGCCGGTCACCAGCAGCACAGCGAACAGAACAGCCGAGACGGGGCCGAGGTAGCGCCCAGTACGCATGATAGCCTTTCCAATTCTCGTCCCCCTCAGCCCTCATGAATCATAACACAGACAGTCGGCAGGCAGTAAGCAGTAGGCAAGGATACGGTTGGGAGGGCATTGGACCGGCTTACGGAGAGTGGGCCTGTTTCCCCGGGCACGCGGCCGTGCAGGCGCGGGGCAATGCCGCGCCCGGCCCGCCGGGAGAGGCTGATGCCCGGCGGAGGATTCGTCTTCAGCCAGGTGCACAACGTGATGGCGGACGTGCCGCCGGGGAATCGGTGCCATCGGCGAAATCTGCGGCTGCGCGTGCCCAGCTCCATGCTAAACTGAGGCGTTCGCACGAGGGCACGTAGCTCAACTGGCAGAGCAGGGGACTCTTAATCCTCAGGTTGCAGGTTCGACTCCTGCCGTGCTCACCAAATTCTTCAACCACTTGCAGAGACAGGCCGGGAGAAAGAGCGCCCGGTCTGCGCCATTATGGGGCAAATTGTGCGGGAATTGTGCGCGTCGGGTTCATCGGCTGGCTTCCTTGGCCTCGGCGATTGGAACAACGCGCCGCTCTTTGCTCTGGGCAAGAGCAGCCTGAGTCTGTAAGAGCGCGCTTCCCAGGTCGCGCTCGTTGACGATCCGGTAGCGCCACTCTGAGTTTTCTGTCACTTGTCTGCGTGACTTGGTTCCTGTAGCAG
>JAPKYU010000192.1 GCA_026394175.1 Acidobacteriota bacterium
AACAGGGACTCTTCCCCGAAGGGGAAGGATGAGATAGCCAGGGGTAGACACCCCTGGACAGCCAGCCCACCAGTTCGACCCTGGAGGGGTCGAATACCCGGCGGGTGTCAGGTGCAACGGCAAATACCTTTGGGGCTAGCGTGGCCGATTCGACCCTTTCAGGGTCGGATGGTTTTCCCAACGTATTCCAGGGGTGATTACCCCTGGCTATCTCATCGATCCCCTTCGGGGATCTCCGCGGCAGCGGTACAAAAATCTGCTACCATTTCCGGCCTATGAAGAAGGGAATCCTGCTGCTCTGCCTGCTGTCTCTTTTCCTGATTTACGCCCGGCGCGACGGCGTTCTGCTGCCCGGCAAATCGGAAGGCCAAACGGTTCTTCCCAGCATGTGGCGGCTGACGCCGGCCGGCACGCACGTCACCGTCGGCGACCTGCCGCTGAAGATGCTGCTGACGCCCGACAAGAAGTACGCGCTGGTGGCCACCAATGGGTACAACGACCAGGGCGTGGCACTGGTGGACATCGACGGCGGGCGGGTGGCCGCGAAGGTGCTGCTGCGCCAGACCTATTGCGGGCTGGATCTCGTGTCCGAGGGGCCGGCGGCGGCCACCGTGTTTCTTTCCGGCGGCCGGGCGGGCAAGGTCTACCGGCTGCGCTACGAGCAGGGCAAGCTGACCGAGCAGCAGCCGCTGGAAGTGCCGAAATTCGACCCGGCAACCGGCTACCTGAGCGGCCTGGCGGTGGTGCCGGCGCGCAACCTGCTGCTGGTTCTCAACTCCGGGCAGGACACGCTGCTCTACTTCGACCTGAAATCGGGCTCGGTCACCCGCAGCCTGAAGACGGGCTACCGGCCGTATCAGATCATCGTGGATGCCGCCGGCGCCAAAGCCTACATCTCGAACTGGGGCGGCCAGAGCGTGAGCCGGCTGGACATCGAAAAGGCCGCGCTGGATGCCACGCTGCCGGCCGGCGACCATCCCACCGACATGGTCTTCTCGGCGGACGGCCGCACGCTGTTCGTGGCCAATTCCAACAGCGACACGGTCAGCGCCATGGACCTGGCCACGCAGCGGCCGCGCGAAACCATCGCCATGGGACTGACGCCGCGCTCCCCGCAGGGCGCCGGCCCCAACGGCCTCTCGCTCAGCCCCGACGGCAAGACCCTGGCGGTGGCCAACGCCGGCAACAACGACGTGGCGCTGGTCGATGTCTCGGAGACGGGGCAATCGCGCGTGGTCGGTTTCATTCCCACCGGCTGGTATCCCACCTCGACCCTGTTCGATGCCGCCGGCAAGAAACTGCTGATCGGCAGCGGCAAGGGACTTGGCTCCAGCCCCAACCCCACCGGGCCGCAGCCCACGCTGCCGGCGGGTTCCGGTCGCACGCACATCCGCAGCATTATTCCCGGCGCGGTGTCCATCGTGGCGCTGCCGGACGTTGCGCAGCTCGCCAAATACACCGCCCAGGTGCGCGCCAACTCGCCCTATCGCGACGAGTTGCTCCAGGTGGCGGCCAATCGCGGAGTGAAAGACACCATCGTGCCGGAGCGCGTCGGCGACCCCTCGCCGATCAAGTACGTGATCTACATCATCAAGGAGAACCGCACCTACGACCAGGTGTTCGGCGGCCTCAAGGAAGGGAACGGTGACCCGTCGCTGGTGCTGTTCGGCGAGAACGTGACGCCCAACCATCACAAGATGGCGCGGGAATTCGTGCTGCTGGACAACTTCTATTGCAGCGGGGACGTGAGCGTGGACGGCCACGCCTGGTCCGACGGCGCCTTCTCCAGCGACTTTCTGGAGAAACAGTGGCCGGCGCAGTACTCGCGGCGCGGGCCGATGATGAGCGATCCCGAGCAGCGCCTGCACCGCCCCCGCGCCGGCTACATCTGGGAGCGGGCTGAAGAGAAAGGCCTGTCGATCCGCAGCTACGGCGAGATGGCAGGCGCGCACAGCCTGAAGGGCAAAGCATCGCCCGACTACCGGCCCAAGGACCTGGATAGGCCGTGGCGCGACAGCGACCGCGCCGACGTCTTCCTGAAGGAGTTCGAGCAGTTCGACCGCGACGGCAACCTGCCCAACTTCATCGTGATGAGCCTTCCGGAGAACCACACCGCGGGCACGCGGCCGGGCGCCTTTACGCCCATCGCGGCGGTGGCCAACAACGACTTGGCGCTGGGCCGGATTGTGGAGCGGGTCACGCGTAGCCGGTACTGGAAGGAGACGGCCATCCTGGTGTTGGAAGACGACGCGCAGAACGGGCCGGACCACGTCGATTCGCACCGCTCGGTGGCCCTGGCCATCAGCCCCTACTCGCGCCTGCAGCGGGTCGATAGCACCTTCTACTCGACCTGCAGCGTGCTGCGGACCATCGAACTGCTGCTGGGGCTGGCGCCGCTCACCCAATATGACGCGGCGGCCTACGCCATGTTCAACAGTTTTGGGCGCCGCGCCGACCTCGCTCCCTACCAGGCCCTGCCGGCGCGCGTGGACCTGAACGCCAAGAACCCGGCCAACGCTTACGGCGCGGCAGCCTCCATGGCCATGAACTTCGACGAAGTGGACATGGCGCCCGAGCAGGAATTGAACGAAATCCTGTGGAAGTCGATCAAGGGCGTGAATTCGCCGATGCCGGCGCCGGTCAGCCGCCTGCTCCCCGCGCCGCTCTACGTCCAGCGGTAGAGTGGGACGCCCGCCGCGGCGGGAACGCAGATGAACGCGGATCGGGCCAGGTCTGCGTGTATCTGCTGTGAAAAAGCATTTGTACCGCCGGCGAGACGCCGCCGGTACAAGCCATCGGGTCTCAGGCGGCCCGAACCCAGCGGACCAGTTCCGGCAAGGTCGGACGCTTGCCGTACATGAGGATGCCCACCCGGTAAATCCTGGCCGACAGCCACAGGACGGCGAGATTGGTGGCCAGCAGCAAGGCGATGGAGAGAGCCACTTGCCAGGCCGGCGGCGTGATCAGGTTGATCCGCAGGAACATCAGCATGGGCGTAAAGAACGGGATCAGCGAAAGGACCACGGCGGCGGTGGAGTTGGGCGCGCGAATCACCAGTTGGGCCACCAGCATGGGAATAATCAGGAACCACATCACCGTCATCTGCAACTGCTGCGCCTCCTGCTCGCTGTTCACCACCGCACCCAGCGCCGCGAACATGGTGCTGTACAGCAGGTAGCCGAGCAGGAAAAACAGCGCGAAGTAGAACAGCAGGCTGGCGGGCACGCTGATCTCGCCCATCTGGGTGCGCAGCGAGCCGATCATGCCGCCGCCGGCCACCAGCGCCATCAGGATCCACACGGCATATTGGGTGAGGCCCACCGCCGCCACCCCCAGGATCTTTCCCGCCAGCAGCTCCATGGGCTTCACGGAGCTGAGCAGCACCTCGAACACGCGGCTGGTTTTTTCCTCGATGACGCTGCGCATGACCGCGACCCCGTACAGCATCAGGGTCATGTAGAGCACCATGAGAAAGAAGAAGGAGACGATAAAGGTGATGCCGCGCTCTTCGCGCACACCCTTGTCACTGACGCGCACGGTGCGCATCTGCACCGACTTGACCAGCCGCTGAACGTCGTCCGCCGGGATGCCGCGGGAGACCAGGCGGAGTTGCACGACCGCGGACGAGACGGCCTGCTCCAGGGTGCGGAGCGCAATCAAGTCGGTGACGTTTCGGCCGCTGTACTCGATCCTGCCGCCGGCCGTCGGATCGCCCTCGAACCACAGGCAGCCGTCCAGGCGACCGGCGCGAACCTCGGAAATCAGCCGCTCGCGGGTCTCGCTCTCGTGGCCCGCGGCGACTTCCACCGGTTGGAATTCGAAGCCGGGAATCGAGACGCCCGTGTTGCGCTGCAGGTCCGGGCGCGGGGCTTGCGGGCGCCGCTCCAGCCGGCTGCGCAGCACCGGAACGATGCTCGTCTGCCCGGCCGCCTGGGCCACGGCTACCTTTTGGGTCTGATTGCCGCCCCGGGTCGCCAGCAGAATGGGGAGGCCGAAAATGACCGCGAAAATCAGCGGCGTCAGCACCGTGGTGATGACGAACGCCTTGGTTCTGACTCGCTCCAGATACTCGCGCAGGAAAATGTATTTGATATTGCGCATGAAAAAATAGTTGTCAGCTATCAGCTATCAGCTATCAGCTTTGGCCGCTCACCAACCGCTCCTGCCTTCTGCCTTCTGCCTTCCGGCCTACGCTTCCACCTTGCCGACCGAGCTGATGAAGATCTCTTCCAGCGAAGGCTCGGTC
>JAPKYU010000396.1 GCA_026394175.1 Acidobacteriota bacterium
GATTGCCGTAGCAGCCCAATTCCGGCCGCAGATCGTCCACGATGATGAAAAGAACGCTGGTCTTCTGTTGGGTCCGCGTCTGCCCGAAAGCCAAACCGGCTGCGCCCATGGCCTGCCAGAGTAGTTCGCGGCGTGAGAGGGTCGTTTTCCTCATCGACATCTACCTCGATCGCTAATATATTCCGTTGCCCGGGGACCTGGCGGGATATTCAAGCGAATCTCGCCACAGATCCGCAGCGTGGCCGAACTGCCGAAATCCAACGTTCAGAATATGTTCAGGGCGAGCTGCTCTTCGCCGCCGGCGCCGCCGGAGCGGACGGTTCCGGACCCAGGATTGTCCACGTTAACGCCGGGGCCACCGGAATTCGCATGAACGAAAAAATTGAAGAACTCCGCGCGGAATTGAACCTGAAAAACAAGATCTATGGCGTGCGATCCGATACATGCCGGGGTCCAGGTTCGCCAGATTGTAATTGCCTTCGCCGTTAGATAGCGCGGAAGCTTCGACGCCTGTGTCGACATTAATGGCGCGAACCCTCGCATTCGGTGCGAGCGCGCCACTCGGGTCCGTTATCCGGCCGGTCAGGCGGCCAAACGCATTTTGACCGGGAGCTTCGCGCGTTCCGATGAGGCAGCAGAGGAGACCGCCGATCAACACCATCTCAATGGCTCGTTTCATGGTGAACTCTCCCTACCGCTAGTGAGCGCATATCCTTTGACAACGCCTGTGCGGTCGATTCTGCTGTCATGGTCCCCCTATTTGCCCTTTACCCAATCGAGTGGAAAGCGGGTGAACCAGGTAAGGCCGCCATCCCCGCTCGTCTGCACCGCGCGCCGGTTCTTGCCGTGGTAGCTGCGCATATTGAGCAGCAGGGAGCCGTCCTTCCGCTCGGCGACAGCGAACTCGTTGGTGTTGCATTCGGCTCCGCCGCCGATCTTCCAGTGGGCGCCGTGGTCGTCGCTATAGATGACGTGAGAGAAGCGGCCATCGGCCTCTTGGAATTTCATCAGAAGTTATATTTGAGCGCAAGCTGGAAAGCGCGCGGCGAACGGGCGCCGAGGATCTTTCCGAAATTGGTGTTGTTGGTGCCGGCCGTGGGATTGTTCAGTACCGTGTGGTTCAGGGTGTTGAACGACTCAACGCGTGCGGTCAGGCGGTGCCCCTCGCGTAAGGTGAACGTCTTGTGGAGTCCGGTGTCCATGGTGAAAGCGGCGGGGCCGAACAGGGCGTTGTAGCCGAGGTTGCCAAAACGATGCAGAGTCCTGGCCGAAGCCGCGCTAAAGGCGGCAGGATTCAGCCAGATCCCCGTGCTGTGGTCGCGCACGTAGGGGTCCACGCCGGCGACCACGTCGGGACGCTGTCCGGCGCTGCGCCCGTTGCCGACGTAGTCGGCGCCGGAGGTTACGTTGACCGGGAGTCCGGAGCGGCGTCCGGCGATGGAGCGGATGGTCCATCCGCCGAGTACGCCGCGGAGAAAGCTGTTTTGGATGGAGCGTCCACCCGGGAGCGCGTAGCTGAGCACACTCTTGAAACTCTTGCCGGGCGCTCCTTCCACGGGTCCGTTCGAACCGGCGATGTTCAACGGGTCCTGCAGTCCGCTGCCGGTGAACGTAATGGTGTTGTCGGGCGTGTAATAGCCGAGTGTCTTCGACCAGGTGAAGTAAGCGTCGTAGTTCAGGCCGTGCCACAGACGCTGGTTCGCCGAGACTTCGAGACCATGGTAGGCGATGCGCGCGGCGTTCTCCGCGATGTTGATCTGGCCCATGCTCTGGTCCGGGCGCCTGCCGAGCACGGGGTCGATCAGGTTGAGGGCACGGACCGAGATGAGCTTGACGGTGCGCTGTCCGACGTAGGCCGTCTGAAGCGAGAGTGAGGAAGTGAGCCGGCGCTGGATCGCAAGGTTCCACATGCCGGCATAGGTATCGCGGCGGTTGTAGTCGGCCACGCTGCGGGAAAGTTTGATGCTGGAGGGCAGCAGCGCAGGGTTGTTTCGAATGGCATTCGCGAAGGGGCCGATGTTGGGAAAGATCAGATATTGGGCCGGCACGTCGACGGCCGAGAAACTGGACACGCCCGCCAGCAGGGGACTGATGTAGGCCATGTCGTAATAGTGGATCGCCTGCGGCATGACGTAACTGATGCCCCCGCCGGCCCGGATGGCCGTCCGCTGCGAGCGTCCGGGAGTGAAAACCAGGCCGAGCCGGGGAGCAAAGTCGTTGCGGTCGGAAGCGAACATGGGCTCCTGCGCCTTGATGAAGGGCCCGAACGGGTCGGAACTGGAGATATTAAAGCCGCCGCGGAACGGCGGGCTGTATTCGTAGCGGAGGCCGGCGTTGATCTGGAGCCGTTGGCTGAAGCGCCAGTCGTCCTGGAAGTAGAAACCGGTATTGGCGGTGCGCTGTCCTTTGCTGCCGCCGAAGGAAGGCCCGACGGTGTTGGGCTTCTCGTTCACCAGGTCGGTGACGTTGTTGTAGGTGTAGAGGGGTGGGCCACCCTGGTCGCGGACGCTGCGCACGTTGCGGATTTCGAAGCCGGTCTTCATGGAGTGGCGCCCGCGGATGACGGTGAAGTTGTCGGCGAGCGTATACGTGGTAGGCACGAAGTGGATGTAATTCGTTAGTGACGTGTTGATACCCGAAACCGAGATCCCGCCGGGTACCTCCGAGTAGCCTCTGGGCGAGCGATTGAGATCCACACGGTTGAACCCGAGACGGAGTTCGTTGAAAACGGATGCGCCGATCGTTATGTTGTGCTCGATGACGGAATTGTTAAACCGCATCGGGAAGACCGTGGGCATGGTCGGCTGGATATTCGGCCTGAGGTAGTCCTGATTGTTGTAGCTGTAGCGCACGGCGAGGCGCTGGCGGCCGAGCACGCAATCGATGCGGCCCAGGAAGGTGTCGTCGCGATTTCGGGACCGGTCGTCGCGAACGTGGGTGCCCACATAGATATTGGAGCTGGGCGTGAACGTCGTTGGCATCAGGTTCAGCACCTGGCGTTGCGCCGGGCTGACGATGGCGAGCAGCGCGGGGGTGGGCACGCTGCCGCTGAACTGCGCCTGGCGCTGGACACGCGAGCCTTCGTAGTTGGCGAAGAAGAAGAGGCGGTTGCGGCGGATCGGCCCGCCGAGGTTACCGCCGAACTGGTTCCAGCGCAGCGGCGTCTTGCCCAGCGCGTTTTTGTTCGAGAAAAAGTCGTTGGCGTTCAGCTTGTCGTTGCGGAAGAACTCGAACAGCGTGCCGTGGAACTTGTTGCTGCCCGAGCGGGTGGTGACGTTCAGGACGCCCCCGCCGGCCCGCCCGTATTCGGCGGAATAGGCATTGGTGGTGGATTTGAACTGCTCCACCGCTTCGACGCTGACGGTGTTCACGAGCGTGCTGGGGCCGCCCGCGGAAGTGAAACTGGCTGTGCCGTTCACCTCGCCGAAGCTCATGTCTACACCGTCTAGCATGACGTTGGTGCCGAGCGCGGTGGAGCCGTGGAAGGAGATGCCGCCGCGTCCGCCCGCGCTGCTGTCCGGCGCGTTCACGACGCCCGCCTGCAGTTCCACCAGGTCCTGGAAGTTGCGCCCATTTAGCGGCAGTTCCTCGATGCGGGAGCGCGGCATCACCACCCCGAGATCCGTGGTGGTGGTGTTGATCTGGGGTGCGGTGGCCTCAACGTCGATCTTCTCCGACACGGACCCGACGCGCAACTTCAGATCGATGCGCGGGCGCGTGCCAGAAGCGAGGTCGAAAGGCTCGCCCGAGATATTCTCGAACCCGGCGGCTTGGGCCTGGATCTGGTAGCGTCCGGCCGGCAACAGCGGGAATTCATAATAGCCCTCTCCATTGCTGGTGACGGTGCGCCTTTCGTTGGTGTCCTGGTTCAGCGCAGTCACCTTGACGCCCGGTACCGCGCCGCCGCTCTGATCCGATACGATACCGACAATCGAACCGCCGCCGATTTGAGCTTCCACCACGGCAGCCACGATCACCAGCAACGCCAGCGGGATAACGACACCATAGATGCCGGAGTTTCTCAAGGTCATCGCTGGTGCTCCTTTCTTCTGGAAGGCGAACTCACTTCAGAATCCGTAGCTCTCATTGCAGCGCCTCCGTCACAGTGTCGAAGAGCAATTTCCGCTTCTTTCCTCCCCTCGACCTGACCGTGGAAACGGCCAGCCGGCGGGCGAACGCGCCAAGGAGCCTGTCCGCATGGCTGGCTCAGGATCTCGGAAATTACCGTTAACGATAATCACATGGATCTCTGTTTGTCAAGCGCAAATCAAGGGCAAAAATCTACGGGCAGGTTTTGGGACGATTGGCCTTGACGCTGGCAGAGGTTGGCCTTACCATTAACGATATTCAACATGAAAACGCTTGAACCAGTCCGGACCACGACGCTGAAAGCGCGGGTAGTGTCCGCGGTTCGGGATGCCATTTTTTCCGGCCAGTTTGCCCCGGGTGACGCCCTCCGTGAGCTTCACCTGGCCCGGGATCTGAACGTGAGCCAACCGACCGTGCGCGAAGCCCTGCTCGAACTCGAGAAACAAGGCCTCGTCGTTCGCACGACCAATATCGGCACGGTGGTGACAAACCTCAGCAGCGATGAGGTCCGGGAACAGATTGAAGTTCGGTTGCTGCTGGAGAAAATGGCTGCGGTGAAGGCCTCGCAGCGGATGACGAGCGCCGACTTCCGTGAACTGGATCGCCGAGTCGCTGCGTTGGCCGTCGCCGTGGCGGCAAACGCCTACTACGAGTCGGCTCAGCTCGACCTGGAGTTCCACCGCCACATCTGGGCATGTTCGGCGAATCGCGCCTTGGCCCGCGCTCTGGATCAGATCGTGGTGCCGCTGTTCGCCTTCGTGAGCATTCTTCGGAGCGCGGGTTCACAGGATCTGGTAAGCGTGATGAGCTCGCACACCGCGATCATCGAGGCGCTGCGCCAGCGCGACCGCGCCAGGATTGAAGAGGTGATCGGCCAGCACGGCCAGAGCAGCTATAGGGAGTTCCTGGATTCTGGCATCGAGGACTGCGGTTCTTTCATCCGGCAGCGGTTGAGCGCGGTGAATCAGCTCGGCGGATAAAAATGGCTTCACCACAAAGGCACAAAGGACACGAAGGGCCACAAAGAAAGCTCTTTGTGTGGTGCTTTGTGGCTTCGTGGTTAGAAAGCGGGCGCGCATGCAGTTCCTGAATCGTTACTGCCTCTCATTGTTGCTGGTATTGCCTTCCGTTTCGTGGTGTGCGGATAGCGCGCTGACTTCCGTCGATGTGTATGTCGCCGGACAGGATGGTTACCACACCTATCGCATTCCAGCCGTCATACGGACCGCGAAAGGAAGCCTGCTGGCTTTCTGTGAAGGGCGCAAGAACCATGCCCGCGATTGGGGAGACATCGACCTCCTGGTCAAGCGTAGCGCCGACAGCGGCCGGACATGGTCAAAGGCGATCACCGTTGCCGATTTCGGGCCCGACACCATCGGGAACCCGGCTCCGGTCGTCGACCGCCGCACCAAGACCATCTGGCTGCTGTTAACGCGGAACCCGGGCGAGGTGCCCGAGAAGCGGATTTCGGCGGGCATTTCCGGCCTCACGCGCACAGTCTGGGTAACACACAGCAAGGACGACGGGCTGACCTGGGCCACACCGGTCGATATCACCTCCGCCGTGAAGCAGCCGGAGTGGACCTGGTATGCAACGGGTCCCGTCAACGGCATCCAGCTTCGCACAGGGCGGATGGTGATCCCCTGTGACCATAACCGGGGTGACACCAGCAGCCGCTACTCACACGTGATTTACAGCGACGACGGCGGCAAGACCTGGAAACTCGGGGGCAGCGCCGGTCCGGACTGCAACGAATCGACTGTCGTCGAACTTCGCGACGGCTCACTGATGCTCAACATGCGCAGTTACGCTGGCAAGAACCGCCGCGCGGTATCGATCAGCCGTGACGGGGGCCTCACCTGGACCGAGCCGGTATCGGACGATGCTCTGATCGAGCCTGTCTGCCAGGCCAGCCTGATCGGCTTCGGGAAAGCGAAGCCCGGCGTCCTGTTGTTCTCAAATCCGGCCGACACCAAGCGCGTAAACATGACCATTCGGTTGAGCCGCGACGAAGGCAAGACGTGGAGCAGCTCGAAAACGGTCCACGCCGGTCCATCCGCTTATTCCAATCTGATTGAGTTGAAGGGAAACACAGTCGGACTTCTCTACGAACGAGGCGACGCCGACCGCTACGAGCGGATTACATTCGCCCGCTTCCCCTTGGGGTGGCTGAGGTAACAGTAAGAGGTTCCAGGCAGACCGTGAGAATCATAGTTGCGGTTGACGCGGCACACGGAGGTAGGTAGACCAGACCGGCGGGCAGCGCTATCCAAGCCGGCGGCGCAGTGGAGGTCAGTGATGGTATCGCGACGGCGATTCCTCGGGACCCTTATGGGAGGCGCTGTGGGCCTCGCCGCCGAACGCCGGCGCCCGCCCAACATCGTCTTCATCCTCTCGGCTGCTTCGGCAGCAGCTTCTATCAAACGCCGAACATCGACCGCCTGGCGCAACAGGGAATGCGCTTCACGAGCGCGTACGCCGCCTGCCCGGTCTGCTCGCCCACACGGGCCAGCATCCTCACCGGCAAGTACCCCGCCCGGCTGCACCTCACCGACTGGATCCCGGGCCGCACACCCCCGGGCGTAAAAATGCGCCCGCCGGATTGGACGCCCTATCTCCCTCTGAGCGAGGTGACCATTCCGGAAGCGTTGAAGGCGGCGGGATACGTTTCGGCAAGTATCGGCAAATGGCATCTGGGCGGCGAAGAGTACTATCCGGAGAAACAGGGATTCGACGTCAATTTCGGCGGCTGCGATCTCGGCGCCACTCCCACTTACTTTTACCCCTACAAGATTCCGAATATCGGCACCGGCGGGAAGGGCGAATACCTGACTGACCGCCTGGCCGACGAAGCCGTGGCCTTTATCGAGAACTCGAAATCGCGGTCGTTTTTCCTCTATCTGGCGCACTATGCGGTGCACACGCCGGTCGAGGCGAAGGCAGAGATGGCGGCGCGCTACCGCCCGAGGGTTCGGCCCGGCCAGGCGCACAGTCACCCGGAGTACGCAGCGATGATCGAGAGCGTAGACGAGAGCGTCGGGCGCGTCTTGCGCAAACTCGAGGAACTGAAACTCCTCAACGACACCATAGTGATTTTCAATTCCGACAACGGCGGCGTCGTCGGGCGGCGCCACATTACCTCCAATGAGCCGTTGCGAGAGGAGAAGGCCACGCTCTACGAAGGCGGAATCCGGGTTCCGTTGATTGTTCGCTGGCGAGGAGTGGTCAAATCGGATACCGTCTCGGACGCTCCCGTGATCAGCACCGATTTCTTTCCGACCATATTGGAAATGTCGGGCGCCCCGGCCCCCGCGAGGGGTGCGGTGGATGGCGTAAGTCTGGTACCCCTTTTGAAACAGCAGGGCGGCCTTCAACGGAGTTCCCTTTACTGGCATTACCCCCATTACAACTTCCATCAGCCGCTCATCCCGACCCGCCCGTCCGGCGCCGTCCGCAAGGGCGATTTCAAGCTGATTGAATTCTATGAAGACGGGTTTGTCGAGTTGTACAACCTCCGCGAGGATATCAGCGAGCGCAAGAATCTCGCCCGCGCCCTGCCTGAAAAGGCTGCTGAATTGCGCCGCGATCTGGACGCCTGGCGGAGATCGGTAGGGGCTCAGATGCCGGTTGCCGCACCCGAAAACTACGACCCAGCCAAGACCGATGAGTGGATGCGCGATCGGTTTCATCGGCAGTCGGATCGAGGAGGGGAGGGCTGAGTGGGACGATGACACGACGGAGCTTTCTAGGGGCCGTGGGCCTGACCGCCACGGGAACAGGAGTGCGCGTGACTGATCTGCCGCAACTTCCACAACCCATTGCCGGACAGTTCGTCGGCGTTCACGCCGGCCGGCTCATCGTGGCCGGCGGCACCTGTTGGAGCAAACCAAAGTGGGAGGGCGGCGAGAAACGCTGGACTCCAGCCATCTACACCCTTGGCCCGAGCGAGAGTGAGTGGCGGAAGGGCGGGGAGCAGGCCGAACCGTTGGCTTACGGCGGCGCCGTGAACACGAGCGCCGGAGTGGTGTGCATCGCGGGCCAGGGACCGGCCGCTGCCTCCGCTTCGGTCCACCTGCTCTTCTGTGACGGAACTCGCGTAAAACAGCGCCGCCTTGCTGATCTCCCTGAGCCGAGGATGTTGCTGGGGGCTGCCCTGTCGGGCAATTCCATTTTCGCCGCGGGCGGGCAGCTTTCGCCGAGCGCCACCACGGCCGCCACCACCGTCTGGGAGCTGGAGGCTCCTGACGGCGAGTGGCATCGCGCCCGTTGGCGGGCGGCACCACCCATTCCGGGGCCTGGCCGAATTCTTCCCGCCGTCGCTACCTGCGAGGGTGGCTTTTGTCTAGCCAGCGGAGCGTCGCTGTCGGAAGGGCCCTCCGGCGGGTCACAACGGGAGTACCTGCTCGACGGATTCCGCTGTAAGCGCGGAACGGGGTGGAGTCCCTTGCCCTCGCTGCCAGCGCCCGTGGTCGCCGCCCCGGCTTGCTCGGATGCCAGCGGCCGATTTTTGGTCTTCGGAGGCGATGACGGAGTGCTCGCGAGCAAAGGCCCTGAACTCGGTCCACGTCATCCCGGCTTCCGCCGCGCCGTGCTGCGGTTGGAAGACGGCCATTGGCGGGAAATTGCATCTTTGCCGGAAAGTCTCGTCACCACGGGCATTGCTCAGTGGCGCGGCTCGCTGGTGATCCCGGGCGGCGAAGACCGCCCAGGCAGCCGCTCGGCACGGGTTCTTCTTATTCAAGGAGTGCTCTAAATGGAAACTTCAAATTTACGCGGAATTTTTCCCGCCGTCGTAACACCCTTCGATGAACACGAGAACTTCGCTCCGGCGGCCTTCGAACGGCTGCTCGAGCGCCTCTACTCCGCCGGCATCGACGGCTTGTATGTGACCGGCCAGACCGGCGAGGGCCTGCTGCAGCCGGTCGAGCAGCGGAAGCGGGTAGCCGAAGTCGCGCTGCGCTGTACTCCCAAAGGCAAGTCGGTGATCGTCCACGTCGGCGCCTATCGCACGGCGGACGCCGTGGAACTGGCTCGTCACGCGACGAGCATCGGCGTCCGTGCCATCGCCAGCCTGCCGCCGCTCGGCCCTTATTCCTTCGGCGAAGTCCGCGCCTACTATCAGGCCCTTTCCGCCGCCTCCGGCCTCCCGATCCTCGTTTACTACTTCCCCGCGATTTGTCCCGCCGTTCAGGGAACGCAGCAGATTCTCGACTTGCTTGAAATCCCCAACGTCATCGGCCTGAAGTTCACGGACTTCGACCTTTACAAGCTGTCGCTACTCAAGAAGAGAGAGTGCGTCGTCTTCAACGGCCACGACGAAGTGCTGATAGCCGGCCTGCTGATGGGCGCCGACGGCGGAGTCGGCTCGTTTTATAACCTCATCCCCGAGCTTTTCGTCGAGGCATTCGGGCTGGTGCAGCAGAACCGGTGGGACGCGGCGCGCCAGGTGCAGACGCGCATCAACGAGTTGGTCGAAATCGGCCTGCGGTTCCCGCTTGTCCCGGCCATCAAGGCGATCTTGAAGTGGCAGGGCTTGGATTGCGGCCAGGCCCTGGCTCCGCGGCGCCGCTTGACGGAGGAGGAGAGCGGCTGCCTGCGCGAGCTTCTCCGGGCTTCGTCCTTTGATTTTCTGGCCTCCGGAGCTGCGGACCAGAAATGAATCGGCCTCACTACGCCTGGTTGCTGGTCGGCCTGCTGTGGGTGGTTGCTTTCCTCAACTACGTCGACAGGCAGGTGATCTTCTCGCTGTTGCCGCTGGTGGAGAAGGAGTTCCGTCTCACCGGCGCGCAACTCGGGTTTCTCAGCACAGTCTTCCTTTGGGTCTATGGCCTGGCGAGCCCGTTCGCCGGCTACCTCGCCGACCGTTTCGGGCGTGTGCGCATGATCCTCGTGAGCCTGATCATCTGGAGCGTGGTGACCTGGGCAACC
>JAPKYU010000492.1 GCA_026394175.1 Acidobacteriota bacterium
TGACGAACACGCCGCATTACGGTAATCCGGGCACCGATGTCACGAACACCGCCACCTTCGGGGTGATTACCTCGACGTTGAACCTGGCCGGGCGAGGGTCGGGAACCGGCGGCGAACGGGTGACCGTGTTCGCAGCCAGGGTGACATTCTAATTGAACGTTTACGGGTCTGACACCTCTCCGTTTGGCTCTATCACGGGGTCAAACGGCGGGCCGCGTCAGTTCCCTTTTGCGGCGAGACGATCCTTCTTAGTGGTTTCCGCTTTGCTGTAGACTGGGGCCGGCTCATCCGGTTGAATCTCGATGTAATCGATGGCTGCGGGCTCGCCGCCGTCGGGCACTCCTTCGACACGAATCTCGTCCCCCGGGCGCAGGGCTACTCCGCGGATGACGTGCCGCGTCGAAGAAGATGAGTCGATCCTTTGCGTCGGAAGACGATCGGCGGCAGTCCACTCATCGACAAGCTGGCTGCCCACCCAAACCCGAAAGCGGGAGACGCCGTCGTTCTGGTCGAAATACTGGACGTGGAGCGAGTACCAGCCGGGCGCGCCGTCATAGCGGAGGCTGGCTGTGCACTGTGCGGCCGCGCAGGCCACAGCCTTTCCGCCGGAAGCTGCCTCCCAGGGCTTGACCTCGCGGACGGTGTAGCCCTCCAGTTTCATCGATTCGGCCTCGAAACGGCCGGGGTAGCGGCCTACACGGCCCTTGGCGTCCGGGATGCCGGAGGCGCGGTGAAACCAGCTCGCGACGGCGTCGCGCCACACCCGTGCCTGGCCAGCCTGATACTCCAACTGGGCCAGCACTTCGTCATAGCGCCGCTCATCCATCCGGCCCTTCAGCGATTTCCACTGCCGCGCGTATCCCGCGACTGCCTCAGCTCCCTCGTAATGCGAATCGTAGATATATTGGATGACGGTCTTGCCCGAGTGCAGCACGTGGGTGTACGGCACGTGGTGCAGGAACACCAGCAAATCGTCGGGGCAGGTATCGAGCGATTCGTAGAGGCGGGCCACGGCCGGGCGGTACTGGCCGATGAAGCCGGTGCCGGTCGCCACGGTGCGGTCCATGCCGACGCCGCGTTCGTCGGCGCGATGCCACTGGCCCCAGCCGTTGCGCTCGGAGGCTTCGACGGCCACTCCGTAATGGTTGCCAACGATATCGGTAAGCGTCTGCAGCCCGAGGGGGCCGGTGTAGTTCTCGTAGGTACGCCACGAACCGAGCTGCATTGCGGCAACCGTTTCCACAAGCTTGGGGTCGTTTCCGAAGGTGAGGCGCGTCCATTCCTCGACGATGCGCGCGGCGCTCAGGCCGGGATTCCACGCCAGGCGCCCGAAGCCGTAGAGATTGGCCATGGAGAGGTGATTGCCGGCCCAGTTTTCATCCAGCCCCACGTTGGCGACTCCCACCAGTCCTCCCGCAGGCCGCTGGAAGACTCTGCCGGCGACAAGCGCCTTCACGGGCGTGCCGGCGCCGCGGGCCTGCATATCGAAGTCGAGCGTCTCTTTCCACATGGGCGCCAGGAAAACGAGATGGCGCGCCTGGCCGAAGTATTCCTGGGTGATCTGCAATTCGACGGCTTGGTCGGTCTTTTCCAGCGCGCCAAACAGCGGGGATGCGGGCTCGCGCACCTGAAAGTCGATGGGACCGTTTTTGATTTGGATGACGACATTGTCGTCGAACCGGCCGTCCAGATCCTTGAAGTTGTCGTAAGCGGCGCGGGCGCGGTCGTTCTTCAGGTTCCGCCAGTCCATGTGGTGGTCGTAGACGAAGCCGCGGTAGAAGATCAGACCGCCGTGCGGTTTGAGCGCGCGGGCCACGACGTTGGCGGCGTCGGCGTGCGTGCGGCCATAGGCCGAGGGGCCCACGCGGCCTTCCGAATCGGCCTTCAGGACGAAGCCGCCCAGGTCGGGGACGGCGCGGTAGAGTTCATCCGCCTTGGCCGCCCACCACGCCACGACGCGCGGGTCGAGCGGATCGAACGTGTCCAGCCCGCCGAGGGTCTTCGGGCTTCCGAAATCCACCGACACCGCCGTCCGGATACCCCACGGCCGAAAGGCGGCGGCGATGCGCGCCACCTGCGGGATGAACTCCGAGGTGAGGACGCGCGGGTTGGCGTTGACGTTGTTGATGGAGCAGCCGCTAATGCCCAGCGATGCCAGCAGGCGGCCATAATCGCCGACCCGGCTCAGGTCGTCGCGGGCTTGGTTGTTCTCCCAGAAGATGGAGCGGCCGCCATAGCCGCGCTCGATGGAACCGTCGAGATTGTCCCATTGGTTGACCCAACGGACCGGAGCATAGGGCGCCTGCTTCTCGTCAAGCTCTGCGATGGATTCGCCCATGCCGATTTTTCGCAGCAGCGCGAATGCGCCGTACAAGACCCCGCGAGCGTTTGCGGCCGTGACGATGGTGTAGCGCTTTCCATCAACGCTAACCGTCTTCAGCCAGTAGCCGTCTGCTTCGAGGTTGGCGGCGAGAGGAAACCGCGGGGCGGCTTTCCGAATCTCGGTCAGCGTGCCCAGCACGATTGCGCCTTCCTTCGGCACGCGGGGCTCTGCCCGCAGCGTTCTGCCGAGCATGCCGCGGATTCCGCGGACCAGCTCCTGGCTCGCGCTCTCGACCGGAGCGGCATCGCCGAGGCAGGCCACCACCGCCGGCATGGTTTCACGGTACTGCTGGCTGGAACTGTCGTTCAGCGCGGCATATCGCAGCCAGGCGTTGCGGCCAGTTTCGGCGGAAAGCCCGATGGCCGCCACGAGGACCCAAAGTGCGCACAACCTCGCCGACATTGCTGTTCCTCCATACCGAGTGGTATTCCGGTAGACTCAATGCCGAGAACCAAGCGAAACGGATGACTATGCGGGCGGCCTGTGGCGTCAGGCGTCGCTATAGTTCGGGCGTCATATTATGTATAATACACCGGGCCGTCAAGGTTAAGGTGTGGGCCACTGGGTCTGTGTCCGTCGCGAGCGGCGGTCACTTGATGGCCGCCTGCCGACGCCATATCAGCGCCGGCCGCTCATCGAAGGTCCCATGCAGAAAATCGACCTGTCGAACTTCAGGTTGGCAACCAGCGGGACCGCTCGCGAGATCAACCGCCGTATTGTGCTGAACCTGATCCGCGCCCGCCAACCCATCTCCCGCGCCGATCTGGCCCGGCTTTCCGGCCTGCAGCGCAGCACCGTCTCGCTGATTGCCGAGCAATTGATCGCCGACCGGTGGATTGTCGAAGGTGCGACGGGGAGGCTGCCGCGCGGCCGCCGGCCCACCTATCTGCGCCTGAACGGCGACCGGTTGATCCTGGGCATCGACATCCGGCCCACGGCCACGCGTATGGGCGTTGCCGATCTCAATGCCCGCTTCCTCACACAAGAAACCATGCCCACGGCCGACACGCCGGACACGTTCCTGGATCAATTGACGCAGCGTGCTCGCAGGCTGCTCGGCTCGTATCCGAACGCTTCGTGGGAAGGAATCGGGATCAGCCTGCCCGGGCGCGCCGATCGGCACTCGCATCGGCTGGTCTTCGCCCCCAACCTGGCCTGGAAAGACGTGGATCTGAAGACGCCCATGGAACAGGCCACGGGCCTGAGCGTGGAATTGGAGAACGCGGCCAACGCCTGCGTGCTTTCGGAAGTGTGGTTTGGCCCGCGCTCCGACACCGTGCAGGACCTGGTGGTCGTAACGGTTTCGGAGGGCATCGGCACCGGGGTGTTTGCCAACGGCCAACTGGTGATGGGCAACGGCGGTTTCGCGGGCGAGTTCGGGCATACCGTGCTGGATCCGGCGGGCCCCGTCTGCCGCTGCGGCAACCGCGGCTGTTGGGAGGTGTTCGCCTCCAACTCCGCTGCCTTGCGCTACTACACAGGCGCCACGCCGGGCGCCGCGCCGCAGCTTGCCTTTGAAGACCTGCTGGCGCTGGCCGAGCAAGGCGATGTGCGTGCCGGCCGCGCTCTGGAAGAAATGGCGCGGCACCTGGGCGCCGGCATCGCCCTCCTGGTTACGGGACTGGCGCCCAGCCGTATCATGGTTATCGGCGAGGTGACGCGCGCCTGGCGCCGGGTTGGCCCCATCCTCCAGCGCGTGCTTGCGGAGCGTTCCCGCACGCACACGCCGCCGGAGATTGAGCCCGCCGAGGACACCGCTCAGCCGCGCCTGCGCGGCACCATCGCGCTGGTCATCCAGAAACATTTCGCCGCGCCGCCGATTACCTGAGGCGCGGATGGGGACAGACAACAGGTCTCCCAGTGATGAACAGGAGGAAAGAAAAATGACCACCAGGGAAAAACGTGAGGGCCACCGTCCGTCGCGGCGGCAATTCGTAAGACACTCGCTGCTGGCCGGTGCGGCCGGCGTTGTCGGCTTCCCGACCATCGTTCCTTCGACAGTTTTCGGGAAGGCGGCTCCCAGCAACCTGCTCCAGGTGGCGCAGATCGGCTGCGGGCGCATCGCCCGCTCATCCGAACTGGCGGGCGTCCTGAAGCACAGCGACGTGGCCCGCTTTGTGGCCGTCTGTGATTTGGATACCGTCCGGCTGGCTGACGCCAAAGAAATGATCGAGGCCGATTACGCCAAGAAATTTGGCAGCGGCAAATACGCCAGCGTCAAGACCTACGGCGACTACCGCGAGATGCTCAAGGACAAGAGCATCGATGCGGTCGCGATCAGCACCCCCGACCACTGGCACGCTCAGCCGGCCATCGAAGCCGCCTTCGCGGGTAAGGACATCTACCTGCAAAAGCCGACTTCGCTGACCGTGGTCGAAGGCCGGCAGATGGTGGAGGCCATCAAGAAGACGGGCCGCATCTTGCAGCTCGGCAGCCAACAGCGGTCCAGCGCGCAGTTCCGCCTGGCCTGCGAGCTGGTGCGCAACGGGCGCATCGGGCAACTGAAGGAGATCTACGTCGGCCTTCCCATCGACCCATCGGGCGACGAGGAACGGGAGATGCCGGTCCCCAAGAACTTGAATTACGAGATGTGGCTCGGCTCCACCCCGCTCGCCTACTACACCGAGAAGCGCGTTCACCCCCAGGCCAACGATCTGAGGACCCGCTACGACCGGCCCGGCTGGCTGCGCTGCGAACAGTTCGGCGCGGGCATGATCACCGGCTGGGGCGTTCACCACATCGACATTGCCCACTGGGCCATGGGCACGGAGCACTCCGGCCCGGTCGAAATCAGCGCCCAGGCCGAGTTCCCGAAAAAGGGCCTGTGGGACGTCCATGGTCCCTATCAGGTCGAGGCCAAGTATGCCAACGGCGTCCTGATGCACATCAGCGACAAGTACCCGAACGGCCTGAAGTTCATTGGAGAGAATGGCTGGATCTGGGTGTCGCGCGGCGGGTACACGGCCACGGCCAGCGACCCGGTTTCGGCTCAGAAGAGCAGCAAGGCGCTGGATGCCAGCGACCCGAGAATCCTTAAGTCGGAGATCAAGCCCAACGAGATCCATTTGCACGCCAGCCCGCAGAACGATCACCATCTCGACTGGCTGACCAGCATCAAGACGCGGAAAGAACCGGTGGCGCCGGCCGAAGTCGGCCATCGCTCGTGCGCCGCCTGCCTGGTGGCCCACATCGCCATGAAGGTGCCCCGCAAGCTGACCTGGGACCCGCAGAAGGAACGCTTCATCAACGATGCCCAGGCCAACAGCATGCTGGCCCGCAAACAGCGCGCACCCTACGGCAGCGACTATGTGCTTGGGAAGCAGGCCAAAAAAGCGGCGGGATAGACACCGTGCCCGTCGCCGACTGAAGAAGTGGAGGCTTCAATTGTGTTGTGTAAACACGCCATGACCACCATAGCAGATCGGTCCGGTTTGCGCTTCTTTGCGCTTCTCTTCTTCCTGTGCCTGTTTTTGGGATGCGGCGCTTTCGCCCAGCAGGCGCGCCCGCGCGCGGCCGGGTTCACCTTCGAGGAAGCCGAGGGCCAGTATCTGCACCTGCGGGAGGGCGGCGCGCCGGTGCTCACCTACAACTTCGGCATGGTCCTGAAGCCCGGCGTGCGGGAAAACCTGCGCCGGTGCTGCTATGTCCACCCGCTCTACGCGCCCGATGGGACGCCGCTCACCGACGATTTCCCGCAAGACCACCTGCATCACCGCGGCGTTTTTTGGACCTGGCCGATCGTGCGCGTGGACGGCGAGACTTACGACCAGTGGCTGGTCCGGGGCGCACAGGACCGGTTCGTGCGCTGGATCGAGAAGAAGGCCGATCCCCAGACGGCGAAACTGGCGGTCGAGAACGGCTGGTTTGCTGGGGAGCGCAAGCTGCTCAAGGAGACGGTCGCCATTTACGTCAAGCGGGCCAAGGGAAACACACGCGAACTTGACTTCCAGTTGCTGTTGGAGGCCCTCGACAAGCCGGTCGAAATTGAAGGGACGCCGGAGGGCAACAAGGGTTACGGAGGGTTCTCCGTGCGTTTCGCCCCGCGCCAGGAAACCGTGATCACCACCGACACGGGCAAGGAATCGAAAGACACCGACATGGCGCCGCACCGCTGGGCGGAACTGAAGGCCCAGTTCCAAGGCAAGCCGGCGGCGCTGCGCATCGAGATCGATCCCTCCAACCCCGGGGCGCCGAACGGCTGGTGCCTGCGCCACTACGGCTTCCTGGGGGTCAATTTTCCTGGCCGTGAACCGTTCCGGATCGTGCCCGGCAAGCCGCTATCGCTGAAGTACATCGTGACGGTAAGCGGGCAATAGTCTCAAGAAAACGGAGTTGCTTATGGGAACCGCGATCACCATGCGATGGCTGACCGTCTGGCTGGCGCTCGCTGCTGTGACGGCATTGGCTCCGGTGGCCTGCGCGCAGACGGTCACCGGGGCGCTGGTGGGCCGGGTGGCCGATGCCAGCGATTCGGTCATCACCGACGCGCGTATCGTAGCTACGGAAATCACGCGCGGCGTCTCCCGCGAGACCAAGACCAACGACCAGGGCACCTACACGATCGCCAGCCTGGAGCCCGGCGTGTACCGCGTCGAGATCGAACGCGAGGGCTTCAAGAAGTTCGTCAACGGACGCGTGGAGGTGAACATCAACACCACGGTCCGCGTGGATGCCAGGATGGAACTGGGCGCGGTGGCCGAATCCGTTCAGGTGGTGGCCAGTGCCAGCGCCATCCAGTTGGTTACCGACCGCGGCGACCTGAGCCACCAGGTGCAGCGCGAGCAGATCGAGAACCTGCCGCTGTCGGTGGACCGCAACTACCAGGCGCTGCTCGAAATGGTGCCGGGCTCGACCGAGCCGGAAACGTCCGGTTCCAGCTTCGGGAACCCGGGCGGCTCGCTGGTGAATTACGTCAATGGCCAGAACAGCCGTGCCAACGGCTACCAGTTGGATGGCACGCTGAACAACCAGACCAACGTGATCGCGCAAACGGCGATTGTGCCGCCGGCTGAGGCCATCCAGGTGGTGGATATTTCCACCAATGCTTACGACGCCGAGCAGGGGCGCGCGTCGGGCGCCGTGGTCAACGTGCACATCAAGTCGGGCACCAACCAGTTGCACGGCAGCACGTTCTTTTACAACACCAACTCGGCGCTGCGGGCGCGCAACGCGCTTTCGACGGTGGAGAAGCCGCACACCAACATGAGCCAGGGGGGCTTTACGCTGGGCGGGCCGCTCCGCCGCAATCGCACCTTCTTCTTCGGCGATTATCAGACCAGCCGCGACCGCCGGGGCCAGAGCACCATTGAGGACGTGCCGACGGCCGACTACCGCCGCGGCGATTTCAGCAAGTCGACTGTCCGGGTGTTCGACCCGCTCACCGGGGCGGCCAACGGCTCGGGCCGCACCCAGTTCCCGAACAACATGATTCCGCCGGAGCGCATCAGCCCGATCGCGAAGAATATCTACAACCTACTGCCGCTTCCCAACCGGGCCGGCGAAGTGGCCAACTACGAGGTTTCCGGCGCGGCGCGGCTGAACCGCGATTCGTTTGATGCCAAGATCAACCACCGCTTCACTGAGCGGACCGAAGGCTTTGTCCGGTACAGCTACTTCCAGGGCTACGCTTCCGACCCGCCGATCTTCGAAAGCCTCGGCGGGCCGACCTCGGGCGGCGGCAGCAACGCGGCCGTGGGGCCCTCGCGCATCCAGAGCGCCTCGTCCAACCTGACGCACATTCTTTCGCCCAAACTGGTCACCGAGTTCCGCGCCGGATTGGTGCGGGTGCTGATCACCGGGCAGGCGGTGGGCGACTTTGACATCGCCCAGAAAGTGGGAATCCCGACCGTCTACACCGGCGACTTTTTCGGGCGGGGAATGCCCAACGTCACCATCACCGGCTACACATCGCTGGGACTGACTGCCGGCCAGCCCTTCAAGATCGGCGAGACCAGTTACAACATCGTCAATAACTGGACCCGTCAGGCGGGCAACCATTCCGTCCGTTGGGGTATCGACCTGCGCGACCAGATCATGAACAAGTATCAGGCCGCCAGCGACCCGCGCGGCGTTTTCACCTTCGCCAGAACGGTCACCGGCACCAGCGGCGTGTCCACCGGCAACCCCAATGGCATCGCGGCCTTTCTGCTGGGCCTGCCGCAGAGCGAGAGCCGCACCGTGGTGCAGCAATTGGGCGGCTTCCGGCAACGCTCCTATTTCTTCTTCATTCAGGACCGCTGGCAGGCCGGCCCGCGGCTCACGTTCAACTACGGGCTCCGTTACGAGATCATGCCGTTTGCGACGGCGGCCAATCCCGGCGACGAGAGCAGCTATCTGCCGGCGACCAACCAGGCGCTGATCGCCGGCTACGGAAATGTCAACAAGCATCTGAACGTGGACACCGACTACCGCAATTTTGGCCCGCGCCTGGGCCTGGCATATCGGGTGATGAAGAAGACGGTTGTGCGCGCCGGCTACGGCATCGGCTACAACCCGCTGCCGGTCAACCAACTGAGCGCCGCCAACTACCCGGCGCAGCTCACCGCGCAATGGTCGGGCGTCAACACCTACCAGCCGGTGGGGAAAATGTCCGACGGTTTTCCGGCCGTTCCGCTGGTCGATGTTTCCAAGGGTCTGGTGGACAACCCGCCCTCCAACCTGACCATGGCGGTGTTCAATCTCAACGGCCGGCGCGGCTACGTGCAGTCGTTCAATCTCACCATCGAGCAGGAGCTATTCGGATGGGTCATCGCTAATTCCTATGCCGGCACGCTCGGCACCCGTATGCTGGGCACGCAGAATATCAATGGGGCGGGCCCGGGGAAAGCGCTGGCCGACCGGCCCTTCTACAAGCTGTATGGCCGCACCGCCGACGTCTACTACTTTGACTACATGCTCAGCTCGGCGTACCACGGCTACCAGCTTTCGGCCAAGCGCCGCCTTGCGGCTGGGGGCACGGTCACCGTTTCCTACACGCTGAGTAAATCGCTCGATTACACCGACGACTGGAGACTCGGATGGTCTTTGAATAACGACGTGAACCGCGGCCCGTCGGCTTTCGACCGCAAACACAACCTGGTCGTCAGCCACGTCACTGAGTTGCCGTTCGGCAAGGGGCAGCGCTTGCTGCGCAGCGGATGGCCGGCCCGAATCGCGGGCGGGTTCCGGGTGAGCGGGATCTTCGGGGCCCGCGCGGGCGCTGCGGTGAATATCAGCGCGGTAAAAACCGGCGCCAACGCCACCCAGGGCTCCTATATGACCAACCGGCCCGACGTGATCGCCGAGCCGGCCCTGCTCAAGGGCGTCGGGCCGGGCACCACCTGGTTCGACACCAGCGTGTTTAAGGAACCGGCGCCGGGCACGTTGGGCAACGTGTCCCGCAACAGCGTTCGGGGGCCCGGCTACGTCAACTACAGCACGACGCTGTCGCGCACTTTCACGCTGACCGAGCGGTTCAAGCTGCACATCAACGCCGCGGCATTCAACCTGACCAATAGCGCGCATTACAACAAGCCGACCGGCAGCTTCTCGAGTTCTTCCTTCGGCCGCATCACCACCTCCTACAACGAGCGGCAGGTGCGGCTGGGCGCGCGCCTGCAGTTCTAGATTTAGCAGGAAGTGCTTGATTAGGCCTATTTATGCGGAGGGGATTTTTTCAAGGAGAAACGATGAGAACTACACTTATTTTTTTCGTGATGGTTTTACT
>JAPKYU010000172.1 GCA_026394175.1 Acidobacteriota bacterium
AACAGCGACGGAGAGATCCACGACTGGGTGCTGGTCACCACCGCGCCCAGTTGGGGTGCGGAGCAGACGCGGGCCACCTACCAGCTCCGGCCCGCCATTGAAGAGCGCTGGCGACAGTACAAGTCTTTCTGGGACGTCGCCCGCACGACTTCCTGCAAGTTCTCGCTGGTGCTGAGCCAGGCCTTGTTCGTCTTGCTGGCCTACACCTTGCTGCAGGCACACCTGTTTCTGCGTGGCCGCCAGGAGATGAACCGGCGCACCCGCCCGCGAATCCTGGAGACGCTCGGCCCCACCGTGAAGGTCGTCGCCGTCTATTATCAACAGCGCTTCTGCTTCCTGTTGTTGCCGGAGTTTGCCGAGATCCTACTCACGTTGACCGCGGCCGCACGCCAGAAACTACTCAAGAAAATGCGCCTGCTGAAGCGCGATCTATACCACTTGCTCGAAAACGCCAGACCACCGTAATCCTGGCCCCCCATCCCCTCGCCTTCAGATTTTCGCTGCCGCCCAGGCGGCTCGCAGCATTGTTACAGCCAGCGTTGCCGAGCAGCCCCTCATCCCTGCTCAGGCGCTCCGTCTTCGCGCAGGCGGCCGTTCTTCCCCCTAACCCTGCTTCAAGAAGTTCGTGCATCTGGTGCCCACCCCAGCCACCTGAACCCAGCGCCTCCCGTCGCCCGTGCATCCCGCGAGGTCTTCCCGGCTCGGCAAGCTCACCTGCTATCCGAGCGGCTCCGCCCGCTCTCGCCCCTCCCCCACTGTCTGAATCGCAGATACTCAAAACGGTGACGTAAAGTCTTTTGTGTAAAAAGCGAGAGGGTGTAGGTTTTGGTTTCGCCAAAAAACCAACTCCTGAAAGGAGACCTACACCCATGGGGAAACTAGCACCGATCACCGAGCAGTTCCAGCATTTCGTTGAGGATCTGAAGGAAAGCTTTTGGGGGGATCTGTACGGAGCGACCAAAGAAGCGTGGAAGAAGTTTCTTGACGCCGAGTCGATCCGCGAGCGGGACCGGTACTTGGGCGCGGGATGGTATGAGCGGAGCGCGGAGCCGAAGCGGGACTACCGTAACGGGTTCTATAAACGGGACTACGTGACGGTGTTCGGAACGCTGAGGCTTCGGATCGCGCGGACGCGGAAGAAGAACTTCCTGCCGGCCGGTTTAGAGAGATTCCAACGGCGGGCCGAGGAGGTGATGCTGCTGATCCGAGAAGCATTCTTGCGAGGCATCGGCACCAGACAGGTAGGCAGGGTGGTGGCGATCCTGACGGGAGAGCCGATCAGCGCACAGACGGTATCGAACGTCACCCGGGGTCTTGACGCGGCGGTAGAACGGTTTCGCCAAGCCAGGCTGAGCGACGAGTGGGTCTACCTGTTTTTGGACGGAGTGAACCTGAAGGTGCGACGGCCAAGCGGGCGGCAGTGCGTCCAGATGCTGGTGGCCTACGGAGTGCGGGCCGACGGAAGCCGGCAGTTGCTGGGCTTCATACGTAGCCGAGGAGAGAGCCAGGCGGCCTGGGAGGGGCTGTTGAACGATTTGCAGCGGCGTGGGTTGGTCGGCGAGAAACTGCGGATGATCATCACCGATGGCTGTGCCGGACTGGCTGCTGCGATGCAAACGGTGTACCCCAACGCCAAGCACCAGAGGTGCTGGGTTCACAAAATGCGCAATATTGCGGGACAAGCGCGGAAGCGGGACCATGCTGCCGTCAAGGCCGGCGCCCAGGCGATTTACAAGGCTGAGAACAGAGCGAAAGCGCGGGCGGCAGCTGGACGCTTCGCGTGGCGATGGCGCAGCGCTTACCCGAGCATGGTGAAACAACTCGAGAAGGATCTGCCCCAGCTCCTGACCTTCTTTGACTTCCCCAAGCATCTGTGGAGGAAGCTCAGGACGACCAACGCCATTGAGCGCATTTTTCTCGAGGTCCGGCGGCGGACCAGGCCCATGGTAGTTTTCGTCAACGACCCAAGCGTGGATCGAATCGTGTTTTCGATCTTTAACCGATTCAACGAGCAGTGGCGGAACCGCACCCTCCGCCTTTTTACACAAGCAGCTTGACATCACCCCCTGCCACTTGGCACCTGACAGGCGCCTCCGACCCTGTTACAATGTGGACCAGTTTCGCGCTTCTCCAGGCTATGGAACTCCGTCGCCGGCTCACGTATGCACTGCTTGCCCTGCTGGGGGTGGTCATTGTCGCCACCTGCGGGTACAAGTTCTTTGGCCTGGACGAAACCGGCAGGCACGTGGGATGGATCGATGCGCTGTACATGACGGTGGTCACGCTGACCAGCGTCGGGTACGGCGAGATCGTCAGCACCGCTCACAGCCCCGGATTGCGCGTGTTCAATGCGCTGATCCTGGTCTTCGGCATCGGCCTGATGATGTACGTCTTCTCCATTTCCACCGCGTTCGTGGTCGAGGGCGAGCTGAAGAACATCTTCTGGAGGAGAAAGATGCAGAAGCGGATCGCCGGATTTCGCGGGCACATTATCGTTTGCGGCGCGGGTGAAACCGGGTTGCCCATCGTACAGGAGTTGATCCGGACGGGCCGGCAGGTGGTGGTCGTCGATCACGACCCGGAACGCCTCCACAAGCACAAGGAGCTGGAGGGTGTGGGGCTGATCGAGGGGGATGGCACCGACGAAGAGGTGCTGGAGCAGGCGGGCCTGGACCGCGCCAGCGGCGTGATCGCGGCACTGCCCTCCGACAAGGACAACCTGGTGGTGACCGTCACCGTGCGCCAGAAGCAGCCCACCATCCGCATCGTGGCCCGCAATCTGGACCCGAAAATGGGCGAGAAGATCCTGCGGGCCGGCGCCAACTCCGTCGTTTCGCCCAACCTCATCGGCGGCATGCGCCTGGCCTCGGAGATGATCCGCCCGCACGTCGTCAGCTTTCTGGACCTGATGCTGAAGGAGAAATCCAAGACCCTGCGCATCGAAGAGGTTCAGGTGCCGTATCATTCTGCCTGGGTGGGGAAGGAATTGGGCCAGCTCGACCTCCAGGAGCGTTTCAGCCTCTGCTGCCTGGCGCTGCGATGCAGCACGGACGAGACCTACCGTTACAACCCGCACAACAGCGAGTCGATCAAGGGCAACAGCGTGCTGGTGGTGATGGGCAACGTCGAGGACGTGGAGACGGCCCGCCGCGCGGCAGCCGCCTCCCACGCCGTGTCCGGCAGCTAGGGCCATCTTTACCGAATCCTGCGCGCTGCCCGCGGAATCAAACATTGTGGAAGGCCAATGCTACACGATGGAATTCCACGGCCCGTCGCGCATGGTTCCCGCCGGCAACCGGGCGGGGGACCTGCCTGCACAGGAACGGTTTGGCAACCCCCATGGCTGATCGGCGCCCCAAGAAGCTGGAACGCCACTTGCTCTAAGGCCAGGGTCTGACGCTACCATGCGCAGGTCAGGAAGAATAAGGGGAAGAAAAAAGTATGTTCCGCAAAGTGAGCTTGTGCGTGTTGCTGTTCGCCGTTCCGCTGCTCGCCCAACAGTCCGGCCAGCCGAATGAAGGGAAGGAGCAAGGAAGCAACCCCGCGCGCCGCCGGCTGGAGTCGCTCAACTGGAACCCGGCCACCGGAAAACTCACCTGGGCCGTTTCGCAAGGCTCGCGCAATGCCCAGGGCGAGTACGTTCCAGACCACGACCCGATCGTCTACGAGATCGACCTGCCGCAGGCGGTCATGTCTCACAACGGCACCGAGCGGCGCTTCTCCCAAGAAGAGGCCGTGAACGTCCTCACCGTGATGGAGCTGATCTCCAAGTACGCCCAGGACAGCACCATGTGGTGGGAATCAGGCAAGGGAGAACGCGTGGGCCAGCGCGTCCAGCTCACGCCGGAACAGGGATTTTCTCCGCTGGCTCCGGCGCCTCCGTTCCGCCTGCGGCTCGCCAGCCTCGAATAGATCGCTTCCTGTTTACCACCAGGGCGCCAAGTTTTGGTGTCTTGGCGCCTCGGTGGTTCAAACGGTTTCCCGGTATCCCTCTAAAACATAAAGCGCAGCGAGAACTGAATGCGCCGCGGCTCGCGGGCCCCGGTGAGCGCGCCGAAGTTGGAGTTCGTCTGGTTGCCGCTGGGATCGAAGCGCGCGGTGGTATCGTACCCGGAGAACTGCGTGTGGTTCCAGGCGTTGAAAAACTCCGCGCGGAACTGAAAGTAGCGCTGTTCGCCCGCGCCCACCGGGACCCGCTTGGAGACGCTCAGGTCCCAGTTGTTGATGCCGGGGTTGCGAAGAATGCCGACCCCGGCGTTGCCGAAGGTTCCCCTGGCCGGCCGCGCGAACACGCCGGTGTTGAAGTTGCGGGCGAAGGTGCGCTCGCTCTTGTCCAGCTTCGGACTCCCGGTCACCACGATGCGGGCGCCCTCGCCCGATCCGGTAATGTCG
>JAPKYU010000449.1 GCA_026394175.1 Acidobacteriota bacterium
CCGGCCGCGGCGGCGGCCGAGGAACAGCGCCGCTGGCAGACGCGCGCCGGCCGCGACGTGGCCCTCGCGCAATCGGTGCGGGAAGCAGCGCCGGGCGGCGTGGAGCCCGATGCCGGCGCCGCGTTCGGCCCCGCCAGACTCTCTCCCCAGGGAATAGAGGAGTTGGTCTGCGGCGAAATCCTGCAGTTTTCCGGCGCCACCTGCTTCTACACTTCGCGCACCTACGAGTTCCATCGGCGCCACGGCAACGCGGAGATTTCGGCGCTGGCGGAGATGAACGGAGCGCCGCTGGGGCTGAAGTCGGCCCCGGCGCGCTGGGCCTTCCTGGATACGGAGACCACGGGGCTGGCCGGCGGAACGGGCACCTATTGCTTCCTGGTTGGTGTCGGCGCCGTCGAGGGCCGCGACTTCCGCGTCCGCCAGTTCCTGATGCGCGACTACGCCGAGGAGCCGGCGCTGCTGGATGCCCTGACCCAGCACCTGGCCAACTTCGACGTGCTGGTCACTTACAACGGCAAGACCTTCGACGCGCCGCTGCTGGAGACGCGGTTTCTTCTGGCGCGCCGCCGTCCCGCACACGCCCGCCTCGAGCACCTGGACCTGCTGTACAGCGCCCGCCGCCTGTTCCGCCTGCGCCTGTCCTCTTGCCGGCTGGTGGAGCTGGAATCAGCGGTGCTGGGCTTCGAGCGCGAAGGCGATCTGCCGGGCGAGATGATCCCCTACTTCTATTTCGATTACCTGCGCACCCACAACGCCCTGAAGCTGGTCCCCATCCTCCACCACAACGTCATGGACATTGTGACGCTGGCCTGCCTGACGGCGCTGGTGCTGGCGGCGGTCGGCGATCCGGAAGCGGCGCCGCTGGCGCACCCGCTGGACCTTTACAGCCTGGCCGCCTGGGTGGCGCGGGCAGGCAACCACGAGCCGGCACGCCGCCTGTACCGGCGCGCCCTGGTTGCGGGATTGCCCGAAGCCGTGGACTGGAAGGCGCGCGCCGAGCTGGCTGCCTTGTACAAGCGCGCTCGCGATTTCGAGCAGGCCGGCGCCATCTGGACGGAGCTCTCGACCGGCCCGGCGCCCTGGCGGCTGGGCGCGCTCGAGGAGCTGGCCAAGTATCACGAGCACCGCGCGCGCGACTACCCGCGCGCCCTGGAAGCCGCGCGGCTGGGACTTTCCGCCGCTGCGCTTCCCGAGGTGGCCGCCGCCTGGCAGCGCCGCGTCGCCCGCCTGGAAAGGAAGCTGGCCGGCCGCGCGCCCCGCATCTCCGGCCTGTAAAAGCGCCGCAGCCGTCCAGATTGCGCTTGCCTAAACCGCGGCAATGCGCGCAGAATATGCACACTCGGGGGAGTTGGGAATGGAGCGACGGCGTAGCATGCGCATTCCGGTCGACTGGGAGCTTACCCTGCGACACGGCGACAAGGTCATCCGAGCCACCGCGCGGCAATTCAATGAGTACGGGATGCTGGTGTCTTCGCCTGAAGCGCTGGAAATCGGGCAGCGCTACCACGTCTCCTTCTCTCTGCCCGGAGAGGAAAAAGTTTTCGACGTGCGCGGCTTCGCCGTCTATTCCAACAACAGCGGCGTGGGTGTGCGCTTTGAGCTTGTCCCGCCGGAAATGACCGCCCATTTCCGCTGCTTCGTCAACGCCTTCCAGTCCGGCCAGTCCCGCGGCGCAAACGCCGGGCTGTAAACTACAGGCTGTGGGCTGTAGGCCGTCAAGCGCCCGGCCTCCTGCCCCCTGCCTTCTGCCTACTGCCTTCCGCCTTCTGCCTTCCGCCTTCTGCCTACTGCCTTCCGCCTTCTGCCTTCTGCCCCCCTCCGACAGCAGCAAGCCGGATCTGATCGCACGCCCCCGACGCGCGGTGAACGCTTTCAGGGTAAAATGGAGGTCGATCCTGGATCAGCGCTTGTGCCCCTGTAGCTCAGCAGGATAGAGCAACGGTTTCCTAAACCGTGTGCCGCGTGTTCGAGTCACGCCAGGGGCGCCATTCCCTTCTTACACCTGCCGCGCTATGGGATGCGGAGCGAAAAAGCGGAGACCTAGGACTTGAGACCTGAGACTTGAGACCTGGGACCTGCGCAGCGCGGCCGTCTCGCGCCGCTGGCCTGCGGTCTGAGGAACAATTCGTTGCGGCGCGGGGTCTATGACGCTGGGAAGGAGGCGGTTTTTCATGCGATTTCTTTTGGCTCTGCTGTTGATTTTTCTCGCCGGCGCGGCGCCGGCGCAGACCATCTCCGGCCGGGTCTATGACACGACAGGCGCGGTGATAAGCGGCGCGCAGGTGGTCCTGCTGGAGAACTTCAACAAGATTACCGAGACGAAATCCGGCGAGACCGGCGAGTTCTCGTTCCAGGACCTGAAACCAGGAAAGTACCAGGTTCAGGTGAAGCAGCCGTGGTTTCAGCTCTTCCAGCAAATGGTAGCGCTGAAGGAGAACCAGGGCGCGCAGGTCTACGCGGCTCTGAACATCGCGCGGGCCGAGAGTGAGATTTCGATCACGCAGGACCGCCGGGCCGCGGCGCCGCCAGCCGCAGTCAAGAACTACCGACGCGGCGGCAAGGTGGAGGGCCTGAAGCGGCTGAGCGGGCGGATGCCGGCATGGCCGGAGGCGGCCCTGAACCGTGGCGCCAGCGGCACGGTGGTGCTCCACGCCACGGTTAAAACCGATGGAACCCTGGCCGACATCATCGCCCTGGAATCGCCCGACCCCGATTTGGAAAAAGAGGCTATCGCGGCCTGCCAGACCTGGAAGTACGTGCCCATGAAGCTGAACGGCCACCCGGTCGAGAGCCACCACGTGCTCATCCTCAATTTCCGGTACGAGTGACGCGGAATCAGCGCTGATTTGCTCTTGATTTATAGATAATGGAGCAGACTCGCGCACAACCCTGGAAAATAGCCCAACGGAGCGGAATAGATGCCGGAAGAACCGTCTCGCCGGAGGAATCGGCGACCATCGGAGGAATAGCGGCGGCAGGGGCCGTTTGAGCGATCTGTGGCATTCTCCAATAGTTACGGTGCGATTGCACGGTCGGGCCGGACAAGCTGTCCGGGCTGCCGCAGCAGCGCCGTAGAAAAACACAACAGCGCACCACCCACCCTGTGCGTCCGCATCCAGTCCATTGCGACCTGCCCCCATATCTCAGCTTGATATGTCAGAGCCTGACGTGTTTCGGTGGCCCTCCCATTACCCCTCCTCTTGGAAGGGGGCGTGCACTCTGTTGCCCAAGATAGATGTGGAAAGAGGAGGCCGCGATGGCCACTTTGCGAACCCCGCCGATTCCGGAAGTGCCGGGTCCGCTGTTCCCGGAGATCGCCGGTGCCCCGGACAAGTTTCGCGCCTGCCTGCAGTGCGGCGTCTGCAGCGCCTCCTGCCCGATGGGCGAAGTGATGCAGTTCCCGCCGCGCAAGGCGGTCAAGCTGCTGCTGGACGGGGGCATCGACCAGGTGGTTTCGAGCAACACGCCCTGGTTGTGCGTTTCCTGCCACACCTGCTCGGCGCGTTGTCCCAGCGGGCTGCCGATCACCGACGGGTTGTTCCCCTCGCTGCGCGCGGCGGTGATGGCCACCGGCAAGATTCCCGATCCGGACCTGCAGAAGGCGCTGCAGAACACGTATCAGTACGGCAACCCCATGGGCACATCGCCAAAGAAGCGCGCCGACTGGGCCAAGACGGCCGGCGTCCCGGTGCCCATCATTTCGCAGTTGCGCCGCCCGGTCGAGGTGCTGTGGATCGTCGAGTGCACTCCGTCGTTCGAGGCGCGCGGGCAGCAGATCTCCCGGCTGCTGGCCCGCATCCTGACCGCGCTGGGCGTCGATTTCGCCATCCTGGGCCACGAGGAGCGCTGTATCGGCGACTGCGAGTGGCTGGCCGGCGAACAGGGCCTGTTCGAGATGCTGATCGAGCGCAACATCGAGACCCTGAACAAGTACCAGTTCCGGGAGATCTTGATGACCGATCCGCATTCCTACCGGACCCTGCGCAACGTTTACCCGAGCCTGGGCGGCAACTACCGGACCAAACACTACGTGGAGTTCCTGGCCGAGCGGCTGGCCCAACTCAAGCCCATGCTCAAGAAGAAACTGAACGTGATGGCCACCTATCACGATTCCTGCTGCCTGGGGCGGAAAACGTCGCATTACGAGGAGCCGCGGGCGCTGCTGAAGGCGCTGCCGGGCGTGAAGCTGGCGGAAATGGCGCAAAATCGCGAATCGGCTTTGTGCTGCGGCGGCGGCGGAACCACCACCTACCTGGACCGCTACATCCAGGAACAGACAAAGGACCGGCTGGCCGACCGGCGGGTCCAGCAGGCGGCGGCCACCGGCGCCCAGATCCTGGCGACCGCCTGTCCGTTCGAGCCCGCCCGCTTCGAAGACGCCGTCAAACTCACCGGGCACGAAGGCAAGCTGGCGGTGCGCGACATTATCGAGTTGCTGGCCGAATCAATGGAATTGGTATAGGGGTCCAAGCGCAAACGTTGAGCTGATCGACCCTTGGACCTTGGACCCTTGGACCTCAGAAAAAGGGGCGCGCCAATGAAGATCGCCGTTTTGATCAAGCAGGTGCCCGACCTCGTGGAAGGGCTGGAGATTGACGCCAGCGGGAAAGCCCTGGATCAGGATTCGCTGCGCTACATCATCAGCGAGGCCGATGACCACGCGCTGGAGCAGGCTTTGCTCATTCGGGAGCGCACCGGCGCCAGCGTGGATGTGTTCGCGCTGGACGTGGGCGAGGCGCGGGACAGCCTGACCACGGCGCTGGCCAAGGGCGCCGAGCGCGTGACGCTGGTCGCCGCCGGCCTGGAGGCGGCCCCCGGCAGCCATGCGCTGGCGGAACTGTTCGCAGGCGTGCTGCGCCCGCAGAACTTTGACCTGATCCTGACCGGCGTCCGCGCCATTGACGACCTGGACGGCTCGCTGGGCGGGCTGCTGGCCGGCCTGCTCGAGCTTCCCTATGTGGGGCTGATCCGCAAGGTGGAGACCGGGCCCGGCGGCGAGACGGCTATCGTTCAGAAGGAGTTTCCCGGCGGCTTTATCACCGAGCTGGAAGTGAAGCTGCCGGCGGTGCTCGGCATTCAATCGGCGGAACAGCCGCCCCGCTACGTTCCGGTAAGCCGGCTGCGGCAGGTGATGAAAACCGCCAAGATTGGCGAGCAAGCCGTGGAGCCGCCGCAAGCGCAACCGATCGCCGTCGAGCGGCTGTTCAAACCCGAGGAAGGCGCCGGCGCCTCGATGCTGGAAGGAACACCGGAGGAACTGGCCAAGCAGATCGCCGGGCTGCTGGCCGAACGGCATTTGTTGAAGGGCTGAGTGCGGAGTGCGGAGTGCTGAGTGACGAGCGCAAAATGCGGAGTGCGGAGGCGGACGCAAGGGGGATGCCCGCCATTCCGCGCTCCACATTCCGCACTCCGCATTCCACACTTGCGAAGGAATGAGCTATGACCAACGACGTAATGGTTATCGGCGAGCACTTCCAAGGGGCTCTGAGCCAGATCACGCTCGAGCTGCTCGGCAAGGCCCGCGAGCTGGCCGGGCAACTGGACGGAAAAGTGGAAGCGGTGCTTCTGGGCCACGGGGTCGAGCCGCTGGCCGCAGAGCTTGGCGCGGCCGACCGGCTGAGCATCGCCGACCACCCGCTATTGGAGCACTTCGTTCCCGAAACTTACGAAGCGGTGATTGCCCAGCGCATCAAGCAGGCCGGCCCGCGCCTGGTGTTGCTGGGCAGCACCTCGGTGGGGCTGGACCTGATCGGGCCGCTGTCGGTGCGGGCCGCCGTTCCCTGCTTCGACAACTGCACATCGCTCCAGGTGCGCGAGGGCCGGGTGGTGGCCATCAGCCAGTTGTACGGGGGCAAGATTTTTGCCGAGTATGCGGTCCCCGAAACCACCGCGTTGGTGGCGGTGGTGCCCGGAAGCTTTCCGGCGGAACCGGGCAAAGCGGCCGGCGCGCCGGAGGTGCTCCGGCTGGCGGCGCCGCCCGCCCCGCGCACCACGTTCCGAAAGTTGATCGAGCCGCCCCCCGGCGACGTGGACGTCTCCAAGGTTCCCCTGCTGGTTGCCGTCGGGCGCGGCATCCAGAACGCCGACAACATCCCGCTGGCCGAGGAGCTGGCCGAAACGTTGGGCGGCGCCGTTTGCGCCTCCCGGCCGGTCATCGACCAGGGCTGGCTGCCGCTGACCCGGCAGGTCGGCAAGTCGGGCGTAACCGTGAAGCCCAAGCTCTACCTGGCGCTGGGGATTAGCGGCGCGCCGGAGCACGTTGAGGGCATGAAGCAGTCGGAACTGATCATCGCCGTCAACACCGACGCCAAGGCGCCCATTTTCGGCCTGGCCCATTACGGGGCGGTGGCTGACGCCGTGGAAATCATACCTCTGCTGACGGAGCAGATTCGGGCGGCCTCGGGCTGAAACAACAAGCTGTCAGCTATCAGCTATCAGCTTTCAGCTCTCGACCTCCAGCCACCGATAGCAGTAGCGAGGCGCCGATTGACTCTGTTGATCGGCGAAAGCTGGAAGCTGATAGCTGAGAGCTGAGTAACCTTCGCCCGCGAGAGGCGGGCTTTACGACAATGATGCCAACGCTGATCAGATTCGGTCCGGTGCCGGGCTGGGCCATCCTGTGGGTGGTATTTCTGGCGGCGGCCGGGATTTTCGCCTGGCGCGTGACCACGCTGATTCGCCTGCTGCTGCTGGGCCGCTACGAGAACCGCTTCGACCGCATTCCGCAACGCATCTGGCGCGTGGTGGTCTACATCCTGGGGCAGCGCCGCATGCTGGAAGAGCCGCTGATCGGCCTGCCGCACCTGCTCATCTTCTACGGCTTCCTGATGTTCCTGCTGTCCACCAACAGCATGCTGCTGTCGGGACTGCTCCCGTTCCTGCACCTGCCGACGGTGGACGAGAACCGCTTTCTGGCGCCGGTGGTGGATGTGTTTGGCGTGCTGGTGCTGGCCGGCCTGGCGGTCTCTTCTTTCCGGCGGTTCATTCTTCGGCCCGCGGGGCTGCAGCGCACTATAGACGCGACGATAGTGAACTCGCTGATCGCCTCGCTGATGGTCACCTTCCTGCTGGCCGAAGCCTTTCGCAGTGTAGGGGCGGGCGCCGCCCTGAAGGGCGCCTCTACACAGGAATCCGTCTGGGCGCCGTTTGGCAACTGGCTGGCCGGCGTTTTCAGCGGCTACCCGGCGCTGGTGGTGCACGCCACCGGGCTCTACTACTTCTTCTGGTGGGTGCACATTCTGACGGTCCTGGGCTTCCTGGTGTACCTGCCGTACTCGAAGCACCTGCACCTGCTGGCCGCGCCCTTCAGCGTGTTCTTCAGCCGCCTGGAGCACCCCGGCATGCTGCGTCCGGGCGTTCTGCTGGAGGGAGGCATGGGCGCCGGCCGGCTGAACGAGCTGACCTGGCGGCAATTGCTCGCCGCTTTCGCCTGCGCCGAGTGCGGCCGCTGCGAGCGCGCCTGCCCCAGCTTCCAGGTTGGCGAACCCTGCTCGCCCCGGCAGTTGGTCCACAACCTGAAGATGCAACTGTTCCTCTGCGGCAAAGTGATGATGAGCGGGGTGCCGGCCAGCAAGCTGGACAAGGAGACGTGCCTGCTGGAGGGCCTGATCCCGCGCAACGAACTCTGGACGTGCACCACGTGTCGCGCCTGCGCCAACCGCTGTCCGGTGTTCAACGAGCACCTGTCGATCACCATCGACCTGCGCCGCCGCCTGGTGGAGCGCGGGGAGCTGGACAAGCGGCTGGAAGAAGCGCTGCGCAACCTGGGGCGCTACGGCAACTCCTTCGGCCAATCGGAACGCAAGCGCGCCATCTGGACCCAGGGCCTGGATTTCAAGCCCAAGGACGCCCGCAAGCAACCCGTGCAGTGGCTATGGTATTTGGGCGAGTACAACTGCTACCACCCGGCGCTGCACCCCGTCACCCGTTCGCTGGCGCGCATCCTGCAGGCCGCCGAGGTCGATTACGGCATCCTGTACGAGGCGGAGCGCAACTCCGGCAATGACACGCGGCGGGTGGGCGAGGAAGGGCTGTTCGAGATGCTGCGGGAGCGCAACACGGCCGTGCTGCGCGCGGCCGACTTCAAAGACCTGTTCACGATGGACCCGCACGTCTACAACACCCTGAAAAACGAATATCCGGAGCTGAACCACGGCCGCCATCGCATCCTGCATCACACCGAGCTGCTGGCCGGCATGTTCCAACAGGGCCGGCTGAAAGCGGCGCGGCGCCTCTCCTACGGCGTCACCTATCACGACCCGTGCTACCTGGGCCGTTACAACGGCGTGTACGAGCCGCCGCGCGCCGTGCTAAAGGCGCTGGGACTGAAGGTGAAGGAGATGCCGCGGTCGCGCAGCTTCAGCTTCTGTTGCGGGGGCGGCGGCGGGCGCGTGTGGATGGAAGAAACCGGCGAGGCCCACTCCCGGCCCAGCGAGAGCCGCGTGCGCGAAGCCGCCGCACTCGACGGCGTCCAGGTTCTGGTGGTGGCCTGCCCCAAGGACCACGTGATGTTCAGCGAGGCGGTCAAGACCGCCGGCCTGGAAGGCAAGCTGGCCGTCAAGGACCTGACCGAGCTGGTCGCGGAAGCAATCTAGGCGGCAGGTGGCAGGTTGCAGGTGAGGCACGTGCGAAATCCGATTCACGCCAACAGAGCCGCGCGCGTCAGCGAGCGGGTGCTGGCGCAGCGCTGCGTTGGCCTTGCGGGGCACCCGCTCGCTGACGCTCGCGGCTCTGTTGTTGCGCCCATTCTGTAATTTTGCAAGTACCTCACCTGTCAAGGCACCAACATCGCCGGCAAGGTGGATGTGATTCGACTGGCGGAAACGGCCGGGAAGCTGCCCGGCGTGGTGGTTTCGCGCGAGTACAAGTACGCCTGCTCGGATCCCGGCCAGGATATGATCGTCCAGGACGTGCGCAAGTACGGGCTCAACCGGGTGGTGGTGGCTTCCTGCTCGCCGCACCTGCACGAGCTTACCTTCCGCAAGACGGTGGCCACCGCCGGGCAGAACCCCTACCTGTTCCACATGGTCAACATCCGCGAGCACGTCTCGTGGGTGACCGAAGACCCGGAGGCGGCCACCGCCAAGGCGGAAGCGCTGGTGAAGGCCGCCGTGCTGCGCGCCGCCTTCCTCCGGGAGCTGGAGCCGCGGCGCTTCCCCGTCAACCCCAACGTGCTGGTGGTGGGCGGCGGCATTGCCGGCATCCACACCGCCCTCACCCTGGCCAATGCCAACAAGCAGGTGTACCTGGTGGAGCGCGAGCCCACCATCGGCGGCCACATGGCCCAGTTCGACAAGACCTTCCCCACCCTGGACTGCGCCGCCTGCATCCTCACCCCGAAAATGACGGCCGTGAAGCAGCATCCCAACATCCACCTGATGACCTACTGCGAGGTGGGCGAGGTGAGCGGGTTCGTGGGCAGCTTCAAGGTGAAAGTGAAGAAGTACCCGCGCTACATCGACGAGGACAAATGCACGGGCTGCGGCGAGTGCATCGAGGCCTGCATTTTCAAGGAGGGCAAGACGCCGAGCGAGTTCGACGTGGGGCTGAGCAAGCGCAAGCCCGTCTACCTCTCGTTCCCCCAGGCCGTGCCGCCCATCCCGGTGATCGACCCCGAAGCCTGCATCGAGTTCAAGTCGCACAAGTGCCCCAAGAGCTGCGTGGAGGCCTGCGGCGACCGCGCCGCCATCGATTTCACCCAGACCACGCGGGAAGTGGAGCTGGAGGTGGGCGCCGTCGTGGTGGCCACCGGGTTCAAGCCCTTCGATGCCCGCCGCCTGCCGCAGTACGGTTACGGCAAGCACCCCAACGTGTATACCAGCCTGGAAGTCGAGCGGCTGGTGAACGCCTCCGGACCCACGCTGGGCCAGGTGGTGATGCGCGACGGCCGCAAGCCGGAAAGCATCGGCGTGCTGCACTGCATCGGCTCGCGCGACGAGAACACCAACCGCTACTGCTCGCGCGTCTGCTGCATGTATTCGCTCAAGCTGGCCCACCTGCTCAAGGAAAAGACCGGGGCGCACATCTACAACTTCTACATCGACATGCGCACGCCGGGGAAAGGCTTCGAGGAGTTTTACAAGCGGCTGCTGGAGGAAGGCATCTCGTGCATCCGCGGGAAGGTGGCCGAGGTCAGCACCTGGCCGCAGTCCCCGGCCGAAGAAGGCAAGCTGGTGCTGCGGGTGGAAGACACGCTGCTGGGGGCCGTGCGCCGCATCCCGGTGGACATGGTGGTGCTGTCGGTGGGGCTGGAGCCGCAGGCCGATTCCGGCCAGACCGGCCGCCTGTTCAATCTCGGCTGCTCCTCCGACGGCTGGTTCCTGGAGCGCCATCCCAAGCTCGCGCCGGTGGATACTTTCACCGACGGAGTCTTCCTGGCCGGCTGCTGCCAGGGTCCCAAGGACATCCCCGATACGGTGGCCCAGGGAGGCGTGGCGGCCGCCCAGTCACTGGCGCTCATCGACAAGGGCTGCGTCGAGATCGAGCCGGTGACCGCCTTCATCGACCAGGAGATTTGCTCGGGCTGCCAGATTTGCATCGCCATGTGTCCTTACACCGCCATTCAATTCGACTCCGAGAAAAGCGTGGCGGCCCTCAACGAAGCGCTGTGCAAGGGGTGCGGCACCTGCGTGGCCGCCTGCCCCTCCGGCGCGGCGCAGCAGAACCTGTTCCTCGATGAGCAGTTGTTCGCCGAAGTGCAAGGAGTCCTGGTATGAGCGAAGCATTCAATCCGCGGATTGTCGGCTTCTTCTGCAACTGGTGCACCTACCTGGCCGCCGACCTGGCCGGCACCTCGCGGATGAAGTACGCCCCGAACGTGCGGGTGGTGCGCACCATGTGCTCGGGCCGGGTCGATCCGCAACTGGTGGTGTGGGCCTTCCGCAACGGGGCCGACGGCGTGCTGATCGGCGGATGCCATCCGGGCGATTGCCATTACCAGGAGGGCAACTACAAGACGCTGCGCCGCATGGGCCTGCTGCGCACCATGCTGGCGCAGCTCGGCATTGAGCCCGACCGCCTGCGCCTGGAATGGATATCGGCGTCCGAGGGCGAGCGGCTGCGCGACGTGATGAACGAGTTCTCGGCGCAGATTCGGCAACTCGGCCCGCTGGAAACGAAGTCTTCAGTTATCAGTTCTCAGTCATCAGTCGCTCAGGCGGCACCCTGACTGATAACTGATAACTGATGACTGACAACTGAGAACTCGACGAGGATTTATGGCGAAACCGAAAGTGGCCTTCTACTGGTGCTCAAGCTGCGGCGGCTGCGAGGAAGCCGTCGTGGACCTGGCCGAGGGCATCCTGCAGGTGGTGGAAGCGGTGGACATCGTCTTCTGGCCGGTGGCCCTGGACTTCAAGCGCCGCGACGTGGAAGCCATGCCCGACGGCGCCATCGACGTCTGCTTCATCAACGGCGCCATCCGCATGAGCGAGCAGGAAGCGATGGCCAACCTGCTGCGGCGCAAGTCGAAGCTGGTGATTGCCTACGGCTCCTGTGCCTGGATGGGCGGCATCCCCGGCCTGGCCAACCTGACCAGTAAGAAAGCGATTTTTGATTACGTCTACCACCAGGCACCGACCATCAGCAATGGCTCGGCCGTTGAACCGCTCCCCCGGACCGATGTCCCGGAGGGCGAGCTGGAACTGCCCGAGTTTTACGAGAAAGTCAAAACGCTCGACCAGAGCATCGAGGTCGATTACTACCTGCCGGGCTGCCCGCCGACCCCGAAGATCACGCTGGAGGCCGTCGAAGCCATTCTGAAAGGAGCGCTGCCCGAGAAGGGCTCGGTGCTGGCCGGCGACCGCGCGCTTTGCCACGAGTGCAAGGCCAACGCCAGCAAGCCCGAGAAGCTGCTGATCAAGGAGTTCAAGCGCATTCAGGAGGTGATCCCGGACCTCAGCAAGTGCCTGCTGGCGCAGGGCCTGCTCTGCCTGGGACCGGTCACGCGGGGCGGCTGCGAGGCGCGCTGCCTGAAGGCCGGCATGCCCTGCACCGGGTGTTTCGGCCCGCTCGAAAAGGTACACGACTATGGCGCCAAGGCGCTCTCGGCTCTGGCTTCCATTGTCGATTCCCGCGACGAGGCGGAACTGGCGCGGATTTTCGACGCTATCCCCGATCCGGCGGGCACCTTCTACCGTTACAGCTTGCCCGCATCGCTGCTGGGCGGCAGACGACAAGTGACAAGTGATAAGTGACAAGTGACGAGCGCAGCGTTCCACTTGTCACTTGTCACTCGTCACTCGTCACTCGTCATTGTTCAAAGAGGAACGATTATGGCGCAGAAGATCACCATCGATCCCATCACCCGGCTGGAAGGCCACGGCAAGATCGAGATCTTCCTGGACGATGCCGGCCAGGTCAGCAAGGCCTACTTCCAGGTTCCGGAACTGCGCGGGTTTGAGCAGTTCGTGGTGGGCCGCCCGGCCGAGGAGATGCCGCAAATCACTTCGCGCATCTGCGGTGTCTGCCCGACCGCGCACCACATGGCCTCCACCAAGGCGCTGGACAGCCTCTACCAGGTCACGCCGCCGCCGGCCGCCCGCAAGATCCGCGAGCTGGTCTACTCGACGTTCATGGTGGAAGACCACACCTTGCATTTCTACTTCCTGGGCGGGCCGGATTTCATCGTTGGCCCCACGGCCCCCGCCGCCGAGCGCAACGTGTTGGGCGTCATCGCCAAGGTCGGCATCGAGGTGGGCCGCAAGGTGATCGGCATGCGGCGCAAGCTCCGCGACCTTATCTCCCTGGCCGGCGGCAAGGTGATTCATCCGGTGTTGGGAGTTCCCGGCGGCGTCTCGCGCGCCATCTCCGCCGAGGACCAGGCGCAGTTCCAGCAGGCCGCCGCTGAGGCCGTCGAGTTCGCGCAGTTCACCCTGAGCGTCTTCGACTCGGTGGTGCTGAAGAACAGCGGCTACATGGAGCTGATCGCCTCCGACGCTTTCACCCATCGCACCTATTACATGGGCATGGTGGACGAGCAGAACCGGGTGAATTTCTACGACGGCGCCATCCGCGTGGTGAATCCGGAGGGCCAGGAGTGGGCGAAGTTCGAAGCCCGCCAGTACCTGGACCACGTCGCCGAGCACACCGAGCCCTGGAGCTACGTGAAGTTCTGCTACCTGAAAGGCGTGGGCTGGAACGGGTTCACCGAGGGCGCCTCGAGCGGCGTCTACTGCGTTGCGCCGCTGGCCCGGTTGAATGCGTCGGCCGGCATGGCCACGCCGCTGGCCGAGGAGGCCTGTCAGAGATTCTATTCCCTGCTGGGCGGCCGGCCGGTCCATCACACCCTGGCCAATCACTGGGCGCGCGTGGTGGAGCTGATGTACGCCGCCGAGCGCATGAAGCAACTAGCCGACGACCCGGAATTAACCGACCCCACTGTGCGCACCCTACCCACCGAAAAACCCACGGAGGGATTCGGAGTGGTGGAGGCGCCGCGCGGCACCTTGTTCCACCATTACCAGACCGACCAGAGAGGCATCATCACCAAGGCCAACCTGATCGTGGCCACGCAGAACAACTCGGCGCGCATGGCCATGGGCGTGGAAAAAGCGGCCAAATCGCTGATCTCCGGCAAGGAGGTCTCCGACGGCCTGCTGAACATGGTGGAGATGGCCTTCCGGGCCTACGACCCCTGCCACGGCTGCGCCACCCATTCCCTGCCCGGCAGCATGCCGCTGATGGTCCGCCTGCACGCCGCGGACGGCGCCGTTCTTCTCACCCTGGGCCGCGACCGCGACGGCCGCGTTATCCGCCAGTGCTGAGCGCCCGGTGCTTAGTGCGCCGCTTCACCAATGCACAAAGCCGCGATCTGCCGTTCTGGCTGCCGCACGGCTGCGCCGCGGGGTGCGCGACGTAGATGTGAGAATATCAATGGAATCGTCGCCGCTTGAGCCCGCGAAGCGGGCGACAGTCTGGTAGCCCACAGCGCAAGCTGTGGGTGCAAAAGAGGGGAGAACAAGCCCGCGAAGCGGGCGACAGAAAACGCCGCCAGATTTCTGTCGCCCGCTTCGCGGGCTCTCGGGCCAGTCTGTGCGTATCTGCTACGTTAAGATTCGGGTGAAGGACAAGAAAACGATGTTCTCAGTCACATTTTTGTCGCACACCCTGCGCCGCACCGGCATTTGACAGCCCCTCGCCCTGCTGCGTACAATATGAAGACCCACAGTGGCCAGGTAGCTCAGGTGGTAGAGCGCGGCCCTGAAAAGGCCGGCGTCGGGGGTTCAACTCCCTCCCTGGCCACCACTTGCCCATTCACGCCATGTTGAGAAGCGTTGCGCTTGTCATCGTTCTGGGGTTGAGCCTCAAAATGTGTCGGGCTGAAGACGTTCCGATCGGCGTGTCCGTTTGCCAACTCCAGGAAAACCCCGTTGCTTTTGACAAGACGCTGGTACGGGTACGCGGTCAGATCAGTATCGCATTCGAGGATTTCAGTCTCACCGCGGGCACCTGCAAATCCAGCGGTGCGGGAATCTGGCTTGAATTCGGCGGCGATGTTGAAGCGCCGACAATTTATTGTTGTGGGGACCACTCCCGCAAAAAGGGGACAGTACTGAAGGTCGAGGGCTTCAGCCTGCCCTTGAAGAGAGACCGGAGCCTGAGAGATTTCCTGCGCTTGGTGGACACCCAACGAAAGCCGCAACCCGGTAGCACGCAACCGGGGATCGCAGCGACCATCACCGGGCGGTTCTTTGCTGGCAAACCATGGACACGGAGTGACGGGAAGGTTCTCTATATGGGTTACGGGCATCTGGGCTGTTGCAGTCTACTTGTCATCCAGCAGGTCTCTGACGTTGCCGCCCAGCGCGTTTCTCACTAAAGTAACCTTCAAATTTGACAAGCGGGGCGCGAATCCACGTTGACAGCCGTGGTCCCATTATGGGAGCATCAAGCGAACGGCATGCACGTCGCAAGCTGCAAGGCGATTCGCCTCTTCTGCGCCCGGCATCCAGAAGCCAAGAAGCCCCTGGATCGCTGGTACGACGTCGCGGGGGCGGCGGTCTGGGCCAACTTCATCGACGTGAGACAGAGCTTCAACACCGCGGACTTTGTGGCTCCCCACGTCGTTTTCGATATCGGTGGCAACAAGTACCGATTGATTGCAGAGATCAACTTCAGAAAGAAGGCCCTTTTTATTCGCCATATCATGACCCACAACGAATACGAAAAAGGAGCGTGGAAGCGATGAGCGCGACCTTGGCCATTGACCGCAGGAAGTATGTCCGGCTGGCGAACCGGATCGTCGTGAAGGCTATCGAGACCGAGGAGGAATACGACGCCATGGTTGCGGCGATCGAGAGGCTTTTCGACAAGGGTGAGGAGAATCTGTCTCTTGAAGAATCGGCGCTTCTGGAAACCATGGCGATTCTGATCCAGGCATACGATGAGGAACACTATCCACTACCGAAGCCTTCCCCAAACGAGATGCTGGCCTACTTGATGGAAACCAGTGGCCGAAAGCCGAAAGACCTGCTTCCCATCCTGGGGACCCGCGGCCGCGTTTCGGAAGTTCTGAGCGGCAAACGATCCATCAGCAAGGAACAGGCGAAGGGGCTGGGCGCGTTCTTCAAGGTTTCCGCCGAGCTGTTCATCTAGCCCGCTTTACTCGCCAGACCCGTGACGACCGTGAACGATTGTTTACTCCCGGCGCAACTCGAAGGCGCCGGGCGGCGCGTCGAACAGAAGCGTGCCGGCGTCGCGGGTGACGGCGGCCGCCGGCAACAGAACGCGGTCGGCGCGCCAGACGCTCCAGGCGCCTTCCGCCAGGTCGGTCACAAGGCAATGCAACGGGGCGCCTCCCGATAGAGAGAAGGAAACGGGGCCGGCGGCGCGCTCCCCGCCCTTGTTGAAGAGCACGGCCCAGTCGGCGACTCGCACGCCAACGAATGCGCCGGCGTCGATGCGCTCGGCCGGCAGCGGCTTCTCCACGCCGCGGTCCATCACCTGGAGAACGTTCAGCAGCAGGTCCTCCGCGCTCGGCGTGACCGGAGAGACCTCCACGCGCCACGCGCCGAGCTCGAAGTCCTTGGGATTGCCTCCCCGGATCTGGTTCGGAAAATTCTGGCCGAATACCCAGAATTCCTTCCCCGGACCGCCGATCTTGACGATCTCGACGTTCCCCGCCTCCGGCAGCAGCGTGGTGTTTACCAGCTTTCCCGTCCAGCCGCGCTCGGTCAGAGCAACCGTCGCGTTGTTTCCCGCAATCACCGGTTCTTCCATGCTGTGCAGCAGCCAGTACTTTTTGAACGCGGCGTTGGCGGAGACGACGCGATCAAAGACGATCAGCGCAGCACGGGGTCCGCCGCCCAAATTCAGAAACACGAAGGAGCGGCGCACCTGCCGGACCTTCTTGCTGTAGGCTTCGGTAAGGTCGCCCTTGAGGTAGGCATAAACCGGGCGGTTCGGATCGGGGCCGAACCCGTGGCCCAGCACTTCTCCGGTCTTGTAAGGCCCCGCCAACAAATCGTCCAGCGTGCCCGGCTCGCGCCAGTTGTTGGGCAGGCGCTGGCCGCCGTCGTTGCGCAGCTCGGTCCTGCTGCTAACGAACTTTTCATCCGGATCGTAAATCAGCAAGGTGTTATGCGCGATGGTGCGCTTGTGGTAGTTGACGTGGTGGGGGCTGCCGTAGCCGCCGTCGGCGCCCTCATACAGGCCCGAATCGACGGCCAGCGGACCCTTGTAATAGATCTGAAACGCACCGGCATCGGGGTGCTGGTGGTTGACGAAGTTGTAGACATTGACCTTCATCTCGGCGATGACGCTGTCGTCACCCCATCCCGTGCGGGCCACCATCCAGCCGTAGGGAAAACCCATGTAGCGCGCCAGCGGAAGATCGGCGATGTCGCGCGGCTTCAGGTCCGGATCGCGCCACAGGAATTCGAAAAGCTGGCTCATGGTGTCGATGCCCGGCTGCTTCAGATAGTCGGCCAGCGGGTAGCCGTCGCCGTAATAGCTGGCCACGAGCAGCGACCGCAGCTTCGGCGCGCGGCTTTGCCCGTCGCCGGAGCGCAGCAGTTGCAGGTCCGGCCGCCGCATGTAGATCCACTGGTAGGGCACAAACTGCTGCGAGGGGTCGTAGATGTTACCCGCGCCCATGCGGTCGAAGATCCACAGCGGGTAAAGGTCCGAGCTGAAGCGCGTCTCGGAGTACGAGGTGCCTT
>JAPKYU010000565.1 GCA_026394175.1 Acidobacteriota bacterium
GGTCTGGCGGCTGCGAAAGCCATCGAGCCAGTCGTCGACCACGTCCGGGCTCTCATCGGGCGTGCTGGTCACCTCGGTTACGTCTCTTCGAGGGGCGGGCTCGCGCGCCCGCCCCTGACGGCTGTTTGCGTTTACCACATCAGTTTCAGGCCCATGGTAATGCGGCGCTGCTCGGAATCGCCAGCCGTGATCTGGCCAAACTGGGTGTTGGCCGGCGCAACGACCGGCGCTTGGGGGAACACGGGGTGGTTCACCGCGTTCTGTCCTTCCGCCCGCAACTGCAGTTTCAGGCCTTCCCGCAGCCGGAACGTTTTGAAAGCCGACATATCGAAGTTGTTGACGCCGGAATCCCGGATCCCCGAAAAGCGCAGCGGGAATGTGCGCACGTTCGAGACCAAGGCCTTCGCATTATTGCGCTCGAAGCCCGCGTCAATGTTGAACCAGCGTTGCACGCTACGCTGGTCGCGCGGCAACGGAATGTCCTTGATGTCGCCGCGAAAGATAATGTTGCCCCAGTTGAGGGGAGCGCCGCTGTGCGCCATGTAGATGCCCTGGACCGACCAGCCGCCGAAGATGTGGTCCATCCATCCGGGCGTCCGGGCCAGCCAGTGCCGCCCCTTGCCGAAAGGCAATTCGTAGGTTCCGTTGATCGTGAAGTTGTGCGGGCGGTCGATCCCCGCTATGACCTTTTGCAGATAGGTGTCGGTGGGATTCAGCGTCTCGGTCATCTGCATGGTCTTGGAAAAGGTGTAGCTGCCCAGGACGGTAAACCCGCCCGAGAATCGCTTCTCTGCACGCAGCAACAGGGCGTGGTACCAGGAAGAACCATAGTTCAGGGTGGTGGTCAGGCCGCCGTACTGCGGGAAAGGCGAGAGCAGTTGCTGGCGCTGCACGGTGGCGTTGCCCAGGCTGGTGCCCGCGAATTCGGGAATGCCGTAGAATGGGTTGGGCACCTGTGCCGTCAGGTAACTATTGCGAGCGTTATCGCGCTCCGGCGACGTGCTCAGATACTGATTGGGAGTCGTTGAGTATTGCTGGGCGACCCCCAGGCCCGTGCCGCGGTTGCCCAGGTAGCCGACTTCCGCCACCAGGTGCCGGGCTACCTGCCGCTGGATGTTCAAGCTCCAGCGCTGCATGTAAGCGGCGCGCTGGGCGGGAGTCACAAACGACACCGCCCGGCCCAGGTAGGTCCGGAGACCCAGGGAACTCCCGCTGACAGCAAGCAAGGGGTCGGGGAAGGGGTTGGCAAGCCTGGCCCGGAAGGTCAAACCGCTGTCGATGCTCGGCTGCAGCGTGGTCTCCTGGCTATAACCCTGCTGGTAGGCGTCAGCGGGGTCGTTGTTGATGGAGTCGAAGTAAACCCCGTAGCCGGCGCGCACCACCGTGTTCGCTTTTAACCGGTAAGCCAGGCCGATGCGGGGCGAGAAGTTGTTGTAGTCGCCGTCGCGGACCGCGCGAGAGACGCCGTTGACGCCGGCAAACAGGATGCCCCCCATAACCCTGAATTGAGCCGCCGGAATCTCGGCGAGCTCGGCCTTTGCGTACTTTGCCTGGGCTGCCGCCTGAATGGGGCTGGCCACGTTGAAATCGTAGCCGCGGTTCATGCGGTTATATCGCTCGGTCAGCGACAATTCAGCTTCCCAGCGCAGGCCGAGGTTCACCGTCAGTTTTGGTGTCAGCTTCCAGTCGTCCTGCAGGAACAGCGCCGCGTACTTGCCCACCGTGGCCAGCGTGTCGCTGCGGTCGATGTGCCCCCCGGTGGGGATGCCCAGGAGGAAAGAAGCCCAGCCCTGGCCGATGGGCGCGGTGGGAGAGTTGTCCACGGGCCCGCGCGTCCAGGCGTTGCCGAAGTCGATGGCGGGGGAAACATCGCCCATGGAAATGTCGTTCCCGAGGTAGACGCGGAACTCGCCGCCGGCGCGCAGGCTGTGGTTGCCGCGCAACTGCGACAGCGTGGCCGAGAAGACGTGGTTGGTGTTGCGCGTGAGCACCAGATTGCGCGCGCCTAACTGTGCGCCCTGATCGAAGGTGATAATCGGGAACCCGGTCATCTTCGGGTCGAGCTGGCTGACCAGCGACGCCGGGAAGCCCAGGCTGGCCAGATCGAAGCCGGGGAACCCGCCGTTGTCCACCGGCAGCCGCATCACACCGTAGCGCACATCGAGGATCAGCCGGGGACTGAGCGTGAAGACGTCATCGAAGGTGGCGCTGCGATGGGTGCGATTGGCCATGATGCCTTGCGACGCGTTGTGAAAGCCGTTGAGCGCGTATTCTTCGTCCGTGTACCTGCTGAAGCTGAGATAGAAACGGTTGCCCTGGTTCTCCTGATGGTCGATGCGAACCATCTGGCTCTTGTAGTCGATGGTGCGCACTTTTGGGTC
>JAPKYU010000646.1 GCA_026394175.1 Acidobacteriota bacterium
GGCCGGTATGTGCACGCGCACGGCGTCACCGGCAATGGCAACAACAACGAGCTGAGCCACAAGCTGGTGACCTTCCCGCGCCTGCTGCACGACAGCGGCTACGAAACCGCTTACGTGGGCAAGTGGCATATGGGCACCGACGACATGCCGCGCCCCGGCTTCGACCGCTGGGTCAGCTTCCGCGGCCAGGGCGTCTACGTGGATCCGGAGATCAACGTGGACGGCAAGTCCGGGCCCGTCGCCGGGTACATGACCGACATCCTGAACCAGCACGCGCTGGACTTCGTGAAGCGCGCGCGCCAGAAGCCGTTCGCGCTCTACCTGGCGCACAAGGCGGTCCACGGGCCGTTTACCCCCGCCGAGCGGCACCAGGACTGGTATGCGAACGACCCGATTGCCCGCCGCCCCAACTGCAACGACACGCTGGAAGGCCGGCCGGCGCTGACCCGCGAAGTCCCGGCCGAAGCCGCCAGGAAGCAGGCGGCGAAGAAGCAGGTCGCAAAGAAGCAGCAGGCCGTGTCGAGTGGCGAGCAGTTGATCCGCAACCAGCTTCGCGCCCTGATGGCCGTCGAAGACGGCGTGGGCATGATCTTCAAGGCTCTTGAGGAAACCGGCCAGCTCGATAACACCATGCTGGTCTTCACGAGCGACAACGGCTACTTCTGGGGCGAACACAAGCTGGGCGACAAGCGGTGGTCGTATGAAGAATCGATCCGCGATCCGCTGCTGGTCCGCTATCCGAAGCTGATCAAGGCGGGCACCAGGATCGAGCAGGACGCGCTGAACATCGATCTGGCGCCCACTTTCCTGGAACTGGGCGGCGTCAGGCCGCCGAAGCAGATGCAGGGGCGCTCGCTCCTGCCGCTGCTGAAAGGCGGCGCGGCGGACTGGCGCAGGTCCTTTTTGACCGAATACTTCGCCGAGGAGCAGAATCCGCGCACCCCCACTTGGCAGGGAGTGCGCACGCCGCGCTGGAAGTTCACGCACTACACCGACCTGCAGGGCATGGACGAGCTGTACGATCTCCAGGCCGATCCGTACGAGATGAAGAACCTGATCAACGACCCGGCCGCCGCCCAGGCGCTCAGCCAAATGAAGGACGAGCTGCAGCGGCTGCTGAAAGAGAGTAGTTGAACCACAAAGGCACCAAGGACACAAAGATGCACAAAGGGGCGACCTTTGTGCCCTTGGTGTCTTTGTGGTTCAAATTAACGGCTTCCTGCGGCAAGAGCTTTTTTCGCGAGATCGTATGGCGGCTCTGCTATACTGATCGGCTCTAGTTGCAACACGATTGCATGTCGCCGCGCACTGCCATTTCCGCCGCACGCCCCGTGGTCCTGGTGGGCCAGGCCAATGTGGGCAAATCGGTCCTGTTCGGCCTGCTGACGGGCCAGTACGCCTGGGTGTCCAACTATCCGGGCACGACGGTGGAAATCATGCGCGGGCGGCAGCGGCTTTCCCGCCGCGAGATCATCGATACGCCGGGGATCAACAGCCTGGCGGCCGAGTCGGAAGACGAGCGGGTAGCGCTTGAGATCCTGGCCTCCGAGGAATCGGGCGTGCTGGTCCAGGTGGCGGACGCCCGCAACCTGGCCCGCGCTCTTTCGCTCACGCTGCAACTGGCCGATCTTGGCCGCCCCATGGTCCTGGCCGTCAACTTCATGGACGAGGCGAAGGCGGCGGGCCTGCGGCTGGATCTGGACCGCCTGGGGAGCCTGCTGGGCATCGAGGCGGTCCCCATGGTGGCCATCGAGGGGCGCGGCCTGGGGCAGCTTCGGCGGGCCATCGAACGGGCGCGCATGCCGGCCAACGGCACGGCCCCGCCGCCCGCCGTCGCCGCCGAACCGCGGCTAGCCATGGCGGCGGCTGCGTCGGGCGGGCAGCCCGGCTGTCATGCCGCCGCGTGCGCCGTGGCCGCCGTCTGCGGCCCTTCCTCGTGGACCGCGCACGCCCCCGGCAGCGCCACGTGGCACCGGCGGCGCCGCTGGCTTGCCCAGCAACTGCCCCTCATTATCCGCCAGACACGGGATCGCCAGTGGCAGTGGAGCGAGCAGATCGACGAATGGCTGCGATACTTCCCGGTCGGCCTGGCGGTTATGGTGGCGGTCGGCGCGCTGGTGTACGCCGCGGTGGGGATCGGCGCAGGCCTGGTTTCCGACTTCCTGACCGAGCGCGTGTTCGCCCAGCGTTTGACGCCCTGGCTGGCCGGCGTGCTGGCCCGCACCGGAGTTCGGGCCCTGGCCGAATTCATGACCGGCCGCTACGGCCTGTTTTCCACCGGCCTCAGCTATGCGCTGGGGCTGGTGCTGCCGGTGATTGCCACTTATTTCTTCCTGTTCGCCATTCTGGAGGACAGCGGCTACCTGCCGCGCCTGGCGGTGCTGTGGCATCGGGCCGCCGAGCGCGTGGGGCTGAGCGGCAAGGCCATAGTTCCGCTGGCGCTGGGTCTGGGTTGCGGCACCATGGCCACGGTCGCCACCCGCGTGCTGCCCACCAGGCGCGAACGAATCCTGGCCGCCCTGCTGATTGCCTTGGGCATCCCCTGCTCGGCGCAACTGGGCGTGCTGATGGGGCTGGTGGCCGGGCTGTCGATTTGGGCGCCGCTGGTCATTGCCGGCGTCGTTCTCCTCCAGTTGCTGTGGGTTGGGAAGTTGGGCGCGCGCCTCATGCCCGGGGCCAGCCCTGACTTTGTGCTGGAACTGCCGCCCCTGCGCCTGCCGCGTTTCGGCAACCTGCTGCGGAAGACAGCGCTGCGCGTGATCTGGTATCTGAAGGAAGCGGTGCCGCTGTTTCTGGCCGGCAGCACCGTTCTTTTCCTGCTCGACCGCCTGAACCTCATCGATGGAGTGGTGGCCCTGGGCCGGCCGGTGGTCACCCGTTGGTTGGGATTGCCGCCGGAGGCCACCCTGGCGTTTGTGATGGGGTTCTTGCGGCGGGACTATGGAGCGGCGGGACTGTACGCGCTGGCGCGCAGCGGGCAGATGGACGTTTGCCAGATCGTGGTGGCCTCCGTCACGCTGGTGCTGTTCATCCCCTGCCTGGCCAACTTCCTGATGCTGGTGAAGGAATTCGGGACGCGGGCGGCGCTGCGCGTGGCCGCGGTGACTATTGTGGTCGCCTTGCTGGCCGGCGGCCTGCTTCGCGCTCTGCTGGCGGTGCTGTAGGGGCGACCCCGCGTGGGCAATGTCACTTAGTTTTCCGCGCACCCCTGCCGGGGTGCGTTTGAAAGTTCGGGATTCACTTTCCGGGGGTGTCGGCCGCTGAAAAGCGCGGCCTTTTCGCATCCCTTCGGGATGCGTCGCCGGCGGCACCCCGGAGGGGTGCGAGGAGATTAGCCGAGGGTGAAGCGAGACCGCTTTTGTCGAGCAACACCCCCGGAAAACTCTGTCCCAGACGAGACTAAGTGACATTGACCCCGCCTGGGCGACCCCTTCCGAGGACGGAAAGAGACATGATGGAAAAAACGGAACCAGGCCGCGCCCACCATGCCGACGAGGAAGGCGAAGCTCTCCCTCTGTCGCTGGATGAGGCGCTGGAGGCCGCCTGGGTGGCGGAAGAAGCCGGAAGCGAGGATACGGCCCGCCGCCCGGAGCATTTTCGCGGCGCTGTCTCCCCGCAGGGCGCCGCCGAACTGGAACGCCGCGGCCTGGTCGAGCGCGGCCCCGGCGGCGCGCTGGCGCTGACGGACTTGGGCCGCCGCAGGACCGAGCCCATCATCCGCCGCCACCGCCTGGCCGAGCGCCTGGTCTGCGACGTGCTTCACGCCGACATCGCGGCGGCCGAGGATTCCGCCTGCGTCTTCGAGCACCTGCTGGCGCCCGACATTGCCGATGCCATCTGCACGCTGCTGGGCCATCCCCGCCTGTGCCCGCACGGCCACCCCATCCCCGGCGGCGATTGCTGCCGCCGCGACGATTCAGAACTGTCCTCGGTGATTGTCAGGCTCTCCCGGCTGAAGGCCGGACAAAAAGCGCGCATCGCCTACCTGGAAGGGGAAGGCTCGCCGCGAATTCAAAAACTTCTTTCGCTCGGGCTCACTCCGGGCCGCACCATCGAATTGCTGCAACGCTGGCCGGTGATCGTGGTGCGTGTGGATGCCACCCAGGTCGCGCTCGATTTCGATGTGGCCGATTCCGTCAGTGTTTATTCCCCAATGTGCGAATAGTCCCATTGACAAAGCTGTCCGTTTTGGACGAAATTGTTGCGGACATGAAACGCGCATTGTGGCTATCTGTTGTCTCTTTACTCGCTTTTTCCGTTGTCCTGGCCGCCGCCGACCGCTACGAGTACAAAGTGCTGGCGACCAACCGGACGGGGACCATGGAAAAGGAAATGAACCAGGCGGCCGATGCCGTCTTCAGCTTCCGGGCGGTAATGGGAGGCGAAACGGGCTTCGGCGGCAAGGAAGTGGTGGTGGTCATGGCCCGCGGTTCGGGTGAAGCCAGCTCGCGCAAGAAGTACAAGCTGCTGGCCACTCAGCGGACCTCGACCATGCAGAAAGAACTCCAGCAGGCCGGTGACGAGGCCTTCGACTACAAAGGCCAGACCGTATTCGAAACCGCTTTTGGCGGCAAGGAAACGGTGGTGATCTTGGAGCGCGATCCGGAATCCAAGGTCAAACGGTTTTTGTACAAGCTGCTGGCTACCAGCCGTACCTCGACCATGGAAAAAGAGCTGCGCGAGTCCGGCGATGCCGGCTTTCTGATCGTCGGCATGTCGGTGGGCAAAACCGCCTTTGGCGGCAACGAGGTCGTCAGCATCCTGAAGCGTGTGGAGTGACGTGTCGCCGCAACCGGGTGCGGGGGCGGCCCTTGTGGTCGCCCTTCGCCGGCTATGGCGGTCCCCAACCGGGCGCCGCGGATGATGCTGGTGTTCCGTTCCGCCCCCATGCCCGGGAATTGCCGGTTTCCGGGGGAGAGCAGAGAGCGGCAGGCTGCTGGAACGAGGTGGCAGCCTGCAACATCCCTCGCCGGTTTAGTCGTTATATATCATGCCGTTACGGGTGTACCCGGCCATTTTACGACAGCCGTAGCTATTACGAACTACAACCATAATAATTGACCCGCCTCGACCGCCTCAGACTTCGTGGCTGGCGCCGCAATCTGGGCTGAAAAGCGCGCCAGTCGCGGCTTTTGGCCGCTATTACTGTTTTTCCATTGACTTCACGGCCACCGGAAGGTTAGAATGTAGGGTCTTAGCGCAGGATTGGTGAGCAGCTTGAGTTCCGTCTCTCCCCGAGGCGGATCGAGCGGGCGGGGTTTATGGTTACTTTTCGAATCGGCGAGAAGGTCGTCTATCCCAACCATGGCGTAGGAACAATCCAACAGATCAGCACGCGCAGTTTGGTGGGAGCGGCGGAGAAGTTCTATCTGCTGCGCATCAACGGCAGCAGCCTGACGGTGATGGTTCCGTTCGGGAACGTGGAGAGTGTGGGGCTTCGCAAGGTCATCAAACATGCCGAAGCCGAGCGCATCCTGGTGTATCTGTCCAACGGCCAGTGCGAGACGCCAGCGGATTGGAAATGGCGCTTCAAGGAGAACTCGGAGAAGATGCGCACGGGCTCGCTGCTGCAGGTGGCCGAGGTCATGAAGAGCCTGCTGAAGCTGGCCGGTGACAAGCCGCTTTCCTTCCGCGAGAAGAAGATGCTGGACCGGGCGCGCCACCTGCTGGTCAGCGAACTGGGCACGGTCAAGAATTTGAGCGACCGCCACGTCGAGGACTTGATCGACCGCGCGCTTTCCAAAGCCAACCTGAAGCTGCCCGAACTGGACTAGGGCTCCGACCACCTGGAAACCTGATTGTGGAGGGCCAGGGCCGCCAGAAGGCCCGTCTCCGCAGCTTCGCTGTAGGGGGCCTCGCGTGCCGGCCCGGCCCTATTTTTTCTTTTGGAGGCCAACGATGCGTCCCCAGCCGGTGATGGAAAATTACTATAAGATTGCGCCGGGCAAGAGCGAGGAGTGGCTGGCCCTGTACAAGAAGTGGCACCTTCCCATGCTGCTCGAGATGCAAAAAGAGGGGCGGCTGATCTCGATCGGCATTTTCCAGCCTAAAATCCACCAGGGAAGCCCCGAGTGGCACTACAAGGTGCTGCTGCGCTACTCGGATTTCTCCGTCTTCGGGGAC
>JAPKYU010000642.1 GCA_026394175.1 Acidobacteriota bacterium
AGCACCTGCCCGCGCTTCACCGGGGAATTGAATACAACAGGGATCTTGTTGACCATGCAAGATACCTGGCAGCCGACGTTGACAGTAGTCACCGCATCCACGGTCCCGGTGGCCTCCAGGTTGTTGACCACGTCTCCGCGCTCGATGGTATACAGGACGGGGATTTGGGTTGTGCTGGTGAGCGCCTGCTGCAGGGACATGCCGCCGGCGATCAGCGCCGCAGCCAGGCCCAAGGCCACCCACTTCGCATACCGGTGTCTGAATAGAGTCTTCCAGCCCATCGTTTACTTAAACCTGGCTAACCACGCCTGGACGCGAATATTTCCAAACCGCGGACCAAAACCGACCAATGAACCGCGGAGACGCAGAGATCGCAGAGGCTGGCCTCTCCCCGTTCTCTGCGTCGCTGCGGTGAACATCACCCCATGGGGCCCACGGAGCAAACCCGCCCGGCGTCGGCCATTTCCTTGCGAATGCGCTCGGCTTCGCGCCGCAGCGGCGGCAGCGCCCGGGCGTAAATCATCTTATACGCCCGGCAGAAGTAATCCAGGTCTTCGAACTGATGGTGCGGGCCGTAGCGCATCTTGGGGCATCCGCCGTGGCAGATGAACTCGAACTCGCAACTGGCGCACTCGGCCCGCGGCAAGGTCTTGGTGCGGGCGAAGTCCACCCGCCGGGCCTTGCGCGCCACCTCGGGGAAGGAGTCGATCATGATGTTGCCGATCTTCCAGGGCTGCTCGACGAAGAAGTCGCAGGGGTAGACGTCGCCGTTGTACTCGATCACCACGTAGCTGTCGCAGGTGGTGTGCATGGTGCAGTTGCCGGGGCGCTCGCCGACCAGGGCCTCGACGACGTTGTCGAAGAAGCGCAGGTGCATCGTCCGCCGGTCCGGCCACCAGCACTCGAACGTCTCCACCAGGAAGTTGCCCCACTGCTCCGGCTGGAGGGCGAACGGCAGGGCCTTGCCGTCTTTGTCGAACTCGGCCAGCGGGATGTACTGCACGAAATCGAAGCCTTCGCGCTTGAACCATTCATAGAGCTTGCGGGGCTGGCCGACGTTGGCCTGGTTCACCACGCACAGGATATTGAAATCGACCTTGTGCTTGCGGAGAATTTCGACCACGTCCATGACCCTGCGCCAGGTGCCCTGCCGGCCGCGGTTCAGCCGGTAGCGGTCGTGCACCTCCTGCGGGCCGTCCAGGCTGACGCCCAGCAGGAAGCTGTAGTCGCGCAGCAGCGGGCACCAATCCTCGTTGATCACGATGGCATTGGTCTGGAGCGCGTTGGAGACCACCTGCCCGGGGCGCCCATAGCGCTGCTGCAACTCGACGGCGCGCTCGAAAAACTCCAGCCCGGCCAGCGTCGGCTCACCCCCCTGCCAGGCGAACACGCTGTTGGGGTAGGAATAGAACATGAACTGGTCGGTCATCCGTTCCAGCACCTCGTCGCTCATGCGGCGCCCCGGCAGGTCCCTGTAGGGGTCCGCGTTGCGGTCCAGGTAGAAGCAGTATTCGCAGTCCAGGTTGCAGACGGCCGATGCCGGCTTCACCAGCAGCGATTGAATTCTCGGAGTGGTCCCCAACACCGGTAGTGAGCCCATTTCCGATAGTTTAAAGGCTCAAGTCCCAAGTTGAAAGTCCAAAATCCCCTGTTCACCACAAAGACACAAAGAGCACGAAGGAGTTTTTTGTGGACCTTCGTGCCGCGCTGCCTTTGTGATGAACACTCCACTGCTTTGGCTCGGCGGCCGCGGCAGTCAAAAGTTGGTCACGCCCAGCGCGCGTTGCATTCTATAATTCCCATAGGGGTCTGACCAATGAACGAAGTCCTGACGACGGCGCAGATCGAAGCGCAATTTGAATCGGAGTGGATCCTGGTCGAAGAGCCTCAGACCAATGAAGCCTTGGAGGTGCAAAGCGGCACAGTACGCTGGCACAGCAAGGATCGGGAGGAGGTTTATCGCAAGGCGACGGAGATCCGTCCCAAACGCTTCGCGATTCTGTATACCGGCAAAATGCCCGAGAACGTCATACTATGAGCTTTCCCTTCGACCCACAGCAACGACTGATCATCGTTCGCGCAGAGGCGTTGATGGCCTCCTCGGCCTCGATTTCTTCCGCGGGCAGAGCCTGACGATTGACTTTCGTACTGGCCAATTGATGCTGACCTGAGCGCGCGCTGCAACCGGCCCGCTCTCGGTGGTTCCCTGTCTTGGTATTCTGGGAACCAGCGGAACCGGGGGTCGAACGGCCGCGGGACGGCAGCCGCGGCGGCCAAAAGTTGGTCACGTCCAGCGCGCGTTGCATTCTATAATCCCAAGAGGGGTTTGACCAAGGCTGCCCGCTGATGTCTTGGTGGCGAGAATCTGGCCGCTCGCCCTGTGCTCCCCGGCCTGCTGTTGTGGAACCCGCGGAGCTAGAAGGAGGTTGACGTCCTTGACCAGCCGCGAATTGATTGCCGATACCAGCCGGCGACTGAAGAGGATTGAAACACGCCTGAGTGACATCGCCCGGCAGGTCGCAACGGCGCCCCGCGATCTCTGGGTGCCGGTCGAATCCTTTGAGCCCGAACCTTACGACGTCACCGTCCCCTTCACGGCCGTTGTGCGGCCAACCGGGGACGAATTCGAAGCGACCTTTTTTGACGCGAATCTGCATGCATGCGGAAACACCCCTGAGGAAGCGGTCGCTAATTTGAAGGGCGTTATTCTCGATATGTTCGACTGGCTTGTCGAGTTGGGCGATGATCGGCTTGGACCGGGGCCGCTGCAGCAGAAGACGGTCCTAATCAAGCACGTCCGTCCCCGCTGACCCATGGCGCAGTTCACTCAGAAGCATGCCGAGCTGATCGCGCGCAAGCTCGATTGCCTGATACGCGAAGGCAAGCGGCACACGCGAGCCGCGCTTTTTCACAATGGCGTGCTGCTGGCCAGTTTCGGCATTCGGAGAGGATCGAAACAGACGGGTCATGACTATCTGCCCCGTGAGCTGCACCTCAAGCAGAATGAGTGCTGGGAGCTGTATGACTGCGGCCTGACTAGAGATGCATACTTGCAGTTGATGCGCGCAAGGGGCAAGCTCAGGTAGCAGCAGGGTCAGGGCGGCGGCCCAGGGATATTCTCTTCCCAGTCCTGGTATTCCGGGAACCTGCGGAAACATCGGTGAATCGTGGAGCGCCCGGGGCAGGCGCCGTGTTCCAAACCGGAGGCGATCTTCATGCGCGTTACCGCTAAGCAGTTCCTCGAGAAGTTTCTTGAGTCCTACCGCGAGTGCCGCAAGGAGTTCGGCGATGACCAGTGGGAAAGAATGTGGGAGGGCGGTCAGTGGAATGGGTTCATGATGTGGACGACTGGCCAACCAGAACCTCTCCGCGAGTCTGTGCTTGTGCAGACCGCCGAAAAACTCGGCCTCTTCTACGCCGAAGGGGAGCCGCTAACGTTCGATGCAGTGCTTCACGGGGGCCGTGATCCTGACTTCGCCGGACCGTATGACGTGCGCTTCCCAATGCTCGTTGTGATCGAGCACGAGAACGAGAGACGAGGGATCTGGAGAGAGATGCAGAAGCTGCTCTCTGTTCGTTCACCACTGAAGGTCTTGATCACATACACAGAGGTGCGCTGCGTACGAGAGCAGCGGGCACAGGAGGGGCTGAAGGAGATCGGAGACGTGGTGAAGGATCACTGGGAACGGGCTTGCAAGGTTCTGGGCCGCGGGGAAGCTAGCGAGTATCTGATTCTTGTCGGCGACGAGCCTGAGAAGCACACGATGTCGTGGCACGCGATGGACTTCTCCGGGACTGAAGGTCCGGTGACCAGGGAATTTCAACCTGTGTCCGGCTCGTCTTGAGCAGCGCGGCCATTCGCGCCTTCGATGTTTTCCTCCTCTTCATGGCCTCTGCAAGCTGCCAGGCGACGACCTCCTTGATCGCCTGAGCCTGCGCCTCTTCAAAGACCCCGTCCTCGTTGAGAGAATCATCAATCCGCAATCCGAAATCCGGAATCTTGTGGTTGAATTGAGAAATAATGGACCAAGCAAAACCTGGGCGCGCGAAGCAGGAGTTCCGGCCATACGTGCCGGCTGAATCGCAGGAGCCGGAATTCACGCTAAAGGCCATCGTGGCTGGCATCGCCTTGTCGGCGATTTTCGGCGCCGCCAACGCCTACCTGGGCATGAAAGCCGGGCAGACGGTGGCGGCCACCATCCCCGCGGCAGTGGTGGCCATCGCGCTGTTCCGGCTGCCGTTCCTGCGCGGCACCGTGCTGGAGCAGAACATCACCCGCACCGCGGCCTCGGTGGGCGAGGCGCTGGTGGCCGGCGCCATCTTCACCATCCCCGCCTTCCTGCTGGTGGAGATGAACGGGCAGCGGCTGTGGCCCGACTTCCGCACCCATTTCTGGGAGAGCGTGCTCATCCTGCTGGCCGGCGGGCTGCTGGGCGTGCTGCTGATCATCGTTCTGCGGCGTCCGCTGTGCGTCGATTCCGACCTGCCGTTTCCCGAGAGCGTGGCCAGCGCCGAGATCGTAAAGGCGGGGCAGCGGGGCGAAGCCGCCGGCGCCGCCTCCCGCACCGTTTTTGGCGCGCTGGGCATCGCCGCCCTGCTGCAGTTCCTGAAGTCCGACCAGGGGCTGCAGGTCTTCAAGGAAAGTGTCGGGGGGCTGGTGCGGCTGCCCCGCTCGATCATCTCCCACTTTGATTTTTCCAAAACGCCCATCGGCCAGGTGACGCATGAAGGCGCTTTCCCCTATGCCACGCCTTCGGCTTCGCCGGCGCTGATCGGCATCGGCTACATCATCGGCCCGGAGCTGGCCACCATCAACTTCACCGGCGGCGTGATCGCCTGGTGGTTCCTGATCCCGCTGGTCCTGTTCGCCGATCCCGGCCTGCCGGCGCGCCTGCGGGTGGAAGGGGGCGCGGCCGCGCCGCTGGACGTGGTGGTCTACAGCGTCTGGTACAACATCGTGCGCCCCATCGCCGTGGGCGCCATGCTGGTGGGCGCTGTCAACACGCTCTGGCGCATGCGCCAATCCATCATGACTTCGATTCGCGGCGCCATCGCCTCCAGCCGCGAGGTGCACGGCGGCCCGGCCCGCTCGCGCCTGGACCAGGACATCCCGCTGAAGTGGATCGCGGCCTCGGTCGGCGTTTTGTCGCTGCCCATCGGGGCGCTGTACTACCACTTCACGGGACGGCTGGGAGTTTCGCTGGTGCTGGCCGTCACCATGATGATCTTTGCCTTCCTGCTCTCGGCGGTGGGCGGCTACTTGGTGGGGCTGGTGGGCAGTTCCAACCAGCCCCTGAGCGGTCTGACCCTGTCGGCGCTGGTCCTGACCGCCCTGGTGATGGTGCTGATGGGGGTGCGCGGGCTAAGCGGGGTGGCCGCCGTCCTGGGCGTTGCCTCGGTGGTCTGCTGCGCCTGCTCGGTTTCCGGCTCACTCATCCAGGACCTGAAAGCAGGTTACCTGCTGGGCGGCACGCCCTGGAAAATGGAGGTGGCGGAAATCCTGGCCGTCGTGGTGCTGGCGGTTTTCCTGCTGTTTCCGATGATCGCGCTGCACGAAGCAAACATCGCCACCGGCGGCATCGGCATCGGCGGCAAGGAGCTA
>JAPKYU010000676.1 GCA_026394175.1 Acidobacteriota bacterium
GTCGCCGTGCACGAAGCGGTGCCGCCCGTCGTCCGCCAGGCCGCGCCAGTTCTCCCGGCTGCCGGCGTAGGTCAGCGCATCCAGGTTGACGACGCGTGCCTCAGGCACCTCGCGCAGGAGGTGGCGCACGAAGTTGGAGCCGATGAATCCCGCACCGCCGGTGACCAGGATGTTTCTCATCGTTGTCTCGGGAAGAGTCCCAATTCAGGCATAGGTCTCCGCCCGCGCCAGGGGCACACCCGCCGCATCTTTCGGCGAAAGCAGCGGCGGCCGGCCGTCCACCAGCGGCCAGGCGATCCCAAGCTGCGGGTCATTCCACAGAAGAGCCCGTTCCGCCTCAGGGTCGTAGATCTCGGTCACCTTGTACAGCACCTCAGCAAACTCGCTCACCACATAGAAGCCGTGCGCGAAACCCGGTGGAACCCACACCTGGCGATGATTCTCAACTGAGAGACGCGTACCCACCCAGCGCCCGAAGGTCGCGGAATGGCGCCGCAGGTCGACCGCCACATCGAAGACCTCGCCCCGCACCACCCGCACAAGTTTTCCCTGCGGGTGGCGCACCTGGTAGTGCAGGCCGCGCAACACATCCTGGCGCGATCCAGAATGGTTATCCTGGACGAAAATGGCCGGCACGCCGAGCGCCGCGAACCGCGCGGCGTGGTAGCTTTCCATGAAGAAACCGCGCTCGTCCTGGTGCACCTCGGTTTCAATCAGAACGACCCCTGGCAACTCTGTGGTCTGGACCTTCACCGCGCTGCGCCTCCACCGGTGAAGACCTCATAGGCCGTCGCCACCTCATCCGTCGAGCCCCACGCCCTGACCTCCCCATGCTCGAGCCACGCCGCCTGCGAGCACATGTTACGCACCTGCGCCGTGTTGTGCGAGACGAACAGCACGGTGGCCCCGCTATCCCTGAAGAGGCGCAAGCGCTCGAAGCACTTGCGCTGGAAGGGCTCATCGCCAACCGCCAGCACCTCGTCCAGGATCAAGATGTCCGGCACCCAGGCCGTGGCGACGGCAAATCCCAGCCGAGCGACCATGCCCGTGGAATAGGTGCGCAACGGCGCTTCGATGAAATCCCCGATATCCGCAAAGACGGCCACCTCCTCGAAGCGTCCCGCGATCTCGCGCTGGGAATGGCCCAGAAGCGTCCCATTGAGGAATACGTTCTCGCGCCCGGTCAGCTCCGGGTGAAATCCAGCGCCCAGCTCCAGAAGCGGGGCCACGTATCCACGCACGATCAGGTGCCCGCTCGACGGCTTGAGCACCCGCGCGACAAGTTTGAGCAGGGTGCTCTTCCCGGCGCCGTTGCGCCCCACAATCCCGAAAACCTCCCCCCGAGCAATGCTCAGGGTCACGCCGTGCAGGGCGAGGAATTCGTGATGGTTGACCTGTCCGCGCAGGCGGCGGATCATGTACTCCTTGAACGTGCCGAAGCGTTCGGTCGGGACGCGATAGCGCACCGAGATGTCTTCCAGAGAAACGGCGGGCGGGGAGGAGCTCATGTCGTTTGGAGACTCACGGGTCAGACGTGGTACGAGAAATCCGCCGCCTTGCGCGTGAAGACGAACCAGCCCAGGGCCAGCATAACCACGCTGACCGCCAGCGCGGACCCCACCCGTACCGGGCTGGGGACCATCCCCTCATACAGCGGCAGGCGGAAGAGCTTGATCAGGTGGTACAGCGGGTTGAGGTTGAACATCCAGAAGCGGTAGCTTTCAGGCACAATGTTCTCGGGATAGATGATCGGCGTGAGGTACATCCACGCCAGGAGAACGATCTGGTACATCTCCGCCACATCCGGGAAATACACCGCCAGCGTCGAAAGCAGCAGCCCGACCCCCAGCGAGAAGAGGGCCAGGAGCACCATGGCGATGGGCAGGAAAAGCACAGCCCAGCGCAGTGGAACCTGGACCGCGATCATCACCACCAGCATCGGCACGAGCGAAAGCAGCAGATTGACAAGGCCGGTCCCGATCGAGGAGATTGCAAAGACCGTGCGCGGCAGGTAGATGCGGTGCATGAGCGAGTTGCCCCACACGATGTTGTACATCGCGGCGGTCGTCGTCTGGCTGAAGAAGGTCCAGGCGATGAGCCCGCTC
>JAPKYU010000443.1 GCA_026394175.1 Acidobacteriota bacterium
GCGGGGTGAAATCGGCGGGCGGCTCCGCAGCCGCGCGGAAACGCCAGGCGGCCGCCATGACCAGCAGCCAGTAGACACAGGCGCAGCCGGCCATGAACAGGCAAAGGCCGATGAGCAAGGATATCACGTTCGAATGCATGCTGGCCGCCGGCCCAAAGAGGAAATCCTACGCCATGAAGCGGGCGATCCCTTCCGCGTGAGGAGGCGCTTGACGATCCAGTGTGCGGGCCGCGCCCCGTTCACGCGCGGGCAGCCGGTTTGGGGCACGGCCGGGCGCGCCTATTCGCAGATCGCCTGCTCGATCACGTGGCGTAATTCGGGAAGCTTATTTTGCACGATATCCCAGATGATTTCGACATCAATGCCGAAGTATTCATGTATCAGAATGTCTCTCAGCCCGGCGATCTTTTGCCAATCGCCCTCGGGGCGCGCCGCGCGGAACTCGGCTGGAAGCTGCTTGACTGCCTCACCGATAATCTCCAGGTTGCGAACTACCGCATCGAGCGTCTTCTCGTCTTGCACGAAGGAGGTGAACGAAAGCGGCGCGGTGTAGCGCTCGATCTTGCCGATCGACTCCAGCATGTCTTCCAGCGAGGCTTTATAGTCCCGGGGCATAAACCGCGCTCTCCAGGATTGAGGCGCGAAGCCTGGGTTTGATCGCCTCGCGCAGCACCAGGTCGACCCGGCAGCCGAACAGGTGTTCGAGAAACGCCTTGAGATCCATGTAGGCGTCAAAGCTTTTCCTGTCGAACTCCACCACAAAATCCAGATCGCTCGATTCGCCGGCGTCGCCGCGCGCAGAAGAACCAAACAGACCAAGGCGCCGCACGCCGAATTGTCTGATAGCGTCGCGGTTCGCTTCCAAGGCCTCCAAGACGCTCTCCCTGTCCCGCATCCTGTTCCCCTTTGCGCTATTGTACTCGCTTACAGGGAAACCAGTGCAACCCCCATGGCCACCAGTGCGGCGCCCAGCCAGCGCTGGCCGCTGACGCGCTCGTTGAGGAGGACCTTCGCGCCCAGCGTGTTCAGAATGTAGGTGACGGCCGTCACCGGAATGACGAAGCTGACATCGGCCACCGAAAGCGCGGCCATCAGGGCGAAGAAGGAGATGGCCATCGAGGCCACGCCGGCGGTGACCCAACCCCCTCGCAGCGCCCGCCAGGCAACCCGCAAGAGCGATCGTGGGCGGAAGTCGTGGATTTCCCCCACCCGTTTCATGCCGTGGGTCACCAGGATCTCGCCCGTCACCGACGCGCCAATCAGGACCATCAGCAGGGGAACGATCATGGCATCCGCCGCTTCTCGGTGCGCACCACCAGCAGCACGCCGGTGACGATCAGCACCGTTCCCAGCCAGCGCCACGCGCTGATCCGCTCGCCCAGGAGCCAATACGACAGGCCGGCGGTCAGCAGATAACCGGGCGCCGTGGCCGGCAACACGTAGGAGAGGTCGGCCCACGACAGGGCAGCCAGGTAAGAAAAAAAGAAAAGCGCCAGCAGGACGACGCCGGCGGCCACCCAGGGATTCAGCATCGCGGCCAGCCCCGAACCGACGACGCGCCAGGCCGGCTGATGGCTGATGTCGCCCAACTGCTTCATGCCTTTGCTGAGGAGAACATTACCGAGGGCGCTGGAGACAATGATGACGGCCAGGGTGAGCTTGGTTTTCACTGGGATCGAGAAGCGACCGATGCGGAATTTCGGATTGCGTCCGCCGCGGCGGACGGATTGCGGATTTCAAGCCTTCCCTCCATGCGTTTACATTCCGCAATCCGCATTCCGAAATCCGCAATTCCTCAGTCGCCGGCATCGCTCAGCCCGGCGGCGGGCGAGCTGGCGGCGTTGCCTGCCTGCAGCGAGCGGGCCCTGGTCACGAAATGCCTGCGCTTGGCGCGCAGGCTCAGAAACTCCCGGGCCTCTTTGTACAGGCGGGCGCGCTCCTTGCCGTTGAAAATCGCCTTGCGCACCACGCGCCAGGCGATTCGCGCCCGGAAATAATAGCGGCCGTAAAAGCGGTCGACGGCCTCCAACAGGTCGGCGCGGGTCAACCCCGGGTATTCGACATTGGGGAGCTGGTGGCCCTGCTCGTCCACCATCTCTTCATCGTGCAGGTATCCTTCGCGGCAAACGAAGTCGTAAAACTCGGTGCCGGGATAGGGGTGGGCCACCGACACCTGGATGGTTTCGCAATCCAGCTCCTCGGCGAAGCACATGGTGGCCTCGATGCTCTCGCGGGTCTCGCCCGGCAGCCCGATCATGAAGTCGCCGTGCACGGCCAGGCCCAGCTTCTTGGCGTCGCGGGTGAACCGGCGCGCCTGTTCCAGGGTGGCGCCCTTCTTGATGTTCTTCAGGATCTGCGGGTCGCCGCTCTCGTACCCCACCACCATCAGGCGGCAACCGGCCTGGCGCATGGCCCGCAGCGTCTCGTAATCGGTGGTCACCCGCGAAGTACACGACCAGGTGAACCCCAGGGGCTGCAGTTTCTTGCACAGCTCGACAGTGCGCGACTTCTTGTAGTTGAAGGTGTCGTCGTCGAAGAAGATCTCGCGGACCTGGGGGAAGCGCTTCAGCGCCCAGCGCACCTCCTCGGCCACGCTGTCGGTGCTGCGCGTGCGCCAGGGGTGGCCGCTCAGCGTCTGCGGCCAGAGGCAGAAGGTGCACATCGCCGGGCAGCCCCGGCTGGTGTACATGGAAATGAACGGGTGCAGCAGGAAGGGGACGTTGTAGCGCTCCACGTCCAGATCCCGGGCATACACCTCGCTGACAAACGGCAGGGCATCCAGATCCTGGACCGGAGGACGGTCGGAATTGTGATGCACGAAACCGTTGTTGCGCCAGCTAATCCCGCGGATCTGCGAGGGGTCGCGGCCCTGAGCGTACTCCAGCACGGAGTATTCGAATTCCCGGCGAGCCACGAAATCAACGGCTTTCGCCGCCCGCAGGCTCCCTTCCGGCTGCACGGTGACGGGAGGCCCCACAAAGCCGATCTTCAGGCCCGGCTTGCGGTCCTTCATCATCTGCGCCAGCCGCACATCGCTCTCGAACCCGGGCGTGCTGGTGAACAAGACCACCAGATCAAAGTCCCGGGCGATGCGCGCGGTTTCGGCAGCCGTTATGTGGTGGGGTGGAGCGTCCAGAACACGGCTGCCTTCCATCATTCCGGCCGGGTAACAAAGCCAAACCGGGTACCAGTACGATTCAATCTCCCGGCTGGCCGGCCAGCGAGAGCTTGCCCCACCGTCAAATGTGTCGAACGACGGTGGGTTCACGAACAGTGTCTTCATCATGCGATTCAAAAGGAAAATTGAACCACAAAAGGCTTCTCAATTACAAAGAAAAAGCGTGGTAAGCCGCAGCAAGGGATACAAAAGCCCAACGGGGAATAGCCGAAAACCGGCCTTCCGGGGCCTCTTCAGCCGGCCGCCAGCCGAGCTATTTCGGGCGGCGGTCCAGCACCGACTGAATGGCCCAGATGGCCAGCGGGCGCATGTACATAGAGGCCCGGAACGTCATCTTGCCCGGCTGGTCGGTCCAGCCTTCCGGGGTGCGAAACCACAGTCCGCCGGTTTCGTAGGTGGTGCGGTAGATGCCGCGAGCCGTCTGCCAGGCCTCTCGCTCCATGCCGCTGTCGAGCATGAAGGCCGCCAGCGCGTAAGTGACGCCGGTCCAGACTTCGTGGGCATTGGTCGACTTGGTGAACAGGCGATCGACGGCGCCGTCGGGCATCATCCCGTTCACGGCCCCCGCTTCCCCGTTGTAGTACTTCATCACGTTGAAATCGAAGACTTTGCGAAGAGCGCGGTTGCGCTTCTCGGCCGGAACCACGGCCGGCAGGCCGGTAAGCTGGGCGTAGAACTGGCCAAACAGTTGATCGGCCATGATGGCCTTGCGGTCCTTGCTGGCAGTATCGAAATCGTAGTACTCACCGTTCCACAACTTCTGCTCCAAGGCGGCGCGGGCGCGGCCGGCCAGTTGGCGGTATTCGGAGGCGGCCGCCCGCTCGCCCACCGCGTCGCCGATGGCGGCCGCCGCTTCCAACGAAGCGATCCAGAGCGAACTGATGTAAGCACTGGTTCCGGTCATCGTCCAACTGTCGTAGGTCTGGTCGGGGGTCCCGTCGTTTTCGGGAATGCCGTCGCCATCCTTGTCGAACTGCTTCATGTAGTCCAGGGTCTGGCGCAGCGGCTGCCAGACGTGGTGCAGAAACACGGTGTCCTTCCTGCCGGTCCACACGTAGTCGCGCCAGATTTTCAGAGCCAGGCCGGAGGATTCATCCTTGAGCGTGTTCGGATCCTGCCAGGTGTAGAAGTTGGTGCGGCGCCAGGGATCCTCGAACGGCACGCCCAGGTCCATCGGCGTCGCGCCGCGCAGTTTGCGCGGGCTCCAGAGCTTGCCCTCGGTCCAGCCGATGGGGTGCTTCGACGTGTCTTCGAGCGCCACCGCGTCGGCGAACAGTTTCGCCTCCTGCTTGTCCAGCTCGGGAAACAGGTGCAGCACGGCGAACGAGCCGTAAATGTTCACGTCCAGCGTGGAGTAGAAGCGGTATTCCGGGCATTCCAGGTAAGAGAAACGGCCCAACGGCGGATAATCGGTGCCGCCGGGCTTGCCGGGCTGCCCGTTCTCCCACGCCATCCCGGAATCCAGTAAGTAGTAAAGTTCGTTGAACAGGGCGGTCTTGTACCAGTCCGGTGTGCGCCGGTCTTCCAGGTAGGGGCGCATCCAGGCGTCGATCTGAGCGGACCAGCGGGCGTGATTCTGAAGCCCCTCCCGGGCGATTTTCCAGGCATTGTGTCCGGTAGCACCGAAGAAAGCGGTATAGCGCTTGTACCACTTGACGCCCGGCCCGAACTCCATGATGGGCAGGTCCCAGGCCAGCACGATGGGGACGGTGCGGGCGCCGCCGGGCGCCAGGGTGAAGCGCACGGCCAGCGCCGCGGCGACACGCTGGCCTTTGCGCGCCGGGCGCGGATCGGCGGTGTCAGGCAGGCGGCCCGTGGCAGCAAACGGCTTCCACACCTCCGCGCCATCTCCGGCCGGATCGAAGCGGGCTAGGTAAGTAACTTCCGCGCCGCGCGCCGCCTCCGCCGCCAGCGCGAACTCCCCATCCCACTCTTCGGTGACCGGGCCCTGGCCACGGCCCAGCACCAGCCCGCGCATGACGCCGTCGCTGTGAAAAACGGCGTGGTTGCCCTCGCTCGCTCCCCAGCGCATCTCGTAGCTCGGCCCGTCGTCGAACGGATCGGCGCTCTTGGCGGCGTTGGCGAACCAGCCCAGCATGTTCTCCCAACTGAACAGCAGCGACACCGTCATCGGCTTGGCTGTGCGGTTGACCGCGGTCCAGCGGAAAATGCCGAGCGGGTAACTCGGCTCCCGGTAGTTGTGCGGCAAGAAGGGGGAAAACTGCTCGCAGGTCAGCGTCAATCCTGGCAGGCCGGTGTCTTCGTACACGTACCAGGCTTTCGGGAAAAGCGCGTGGTAGCGGTTGCCGGGCCGCACGGACGCATCCCACCCCCACGCGGAAAGCGAGCCATCCTCGGGTTTCCACGCCGAAAGAACGCGGGCGGCGGCCGGCCCGCCTTCGGGCTGCACAAACACGGCGAACTGGTTGGCGGGCGCGGTCCGGTAGGCGTGCTCGCCGACATCCAAGTGCCAGCGGGCAAAATCGCCGCGGTAGGTGCGGCCGATGCTGCCCGCGCCCAGGCCGCCGACCGGCAGCCCCTGGAAGTAGCCGTCGTCCAGCTTTTCCCCGCCCCGCATGGCTCCTTCGAACGGCTGGCCGATCACCCGGCTCCAAGCCACCTTCGGTATTTCGGCGGCCGGCAAGCAGGCCGCCAGGCACAACAACACGCCCATCAGCCGTAACGTCATGACCGCTATCAAAGCACAGCCCGCCTGCCGCCGCAACTACAGGTGTCAGGTGGGGCACTTGCAGAATTCAGCCAACCAGGCCGCAACAGAGCCGCGAGCGTCAGCGAGCGGGTGCTCGCGCAGCGCTACGTTGGCCTTGCGGGGCACCCGCTCGCTGACACTCGCGGCTCTGTTGGTTTCCGGCGATGCCGGTCTGCGTTCATCTGCGTTCC
>JAPKYU010000286.1 GCA_026394175.1 Acidobacteriota bacterium
CCGGCTGAAGGAGCCGCGTTGGACTAAGCTTCTGGTGGCGGCGCGGCGGCTGCGGGAGCGCCCGCCGGCCGTGGCCGCAAGATAGAATGGGACGCAGATAAACGCAGATCTGCAAACTTCCAACCTGCGTTTATCTGCGTCCCATTTTTCAAGGAGATTGGATAATGAACCGGCGACACTGGCTGAAGAGCGCCGCGGCAGCCACCGCGGCAGTTGCCGCGGGCCGCCCGGCGGCAGGCGCCCCCACCGGCACGACGATTGAGACGCGCATGGTGCGGCTGAACCTGCGGCACACCTGGACCACGGTGATGTCGTCGAGCGAGTACCGGGATACGCTGCACCTCAGCTTCACGCGCGATGGCATCACGGGACGCGGGGAAGGGGCGCCGATCGTCCGCTACAAGGAGAGCGCGGAGACGGCGCGCCAGGCGGTCGAATCCCTGCGCGGCTACCTGGCGTCGGCCGACCCCTGGCAGTTCTCCAAGGTGATGGCCGAAGTGTTCCGGCGGATCCAGGGCCAATACGCGGCCAAGGCCGCCATCGATATCGCCTTCATGGACTGGGTGGGGCAGAAGCTGGGTGTGCCGCTGTACCGCTACTTCGGCCTGGACCGCCGCGATGCGCCCCTCACCACCTTCTCCATCGGCATCGACACGCCTGAGACCACCCGCAAGAAACTGGAGGAGGCCGAAGCGATCCCGGAGCTGAAAATCAAGGAGGGCCTGGATTCCGACGAGTCCACCATGGAAACGGTGCGCCGCTTCACGAAGAAGCAGCTGCGGGTGGACGCCAACGAGGGGTGGAAAACCAAGGAAGAGGCGGTCCGCAAGATCAACTGGCTGGAGTCGCAGGGGGTGGAGTTCGTCGAGCAGCCCATGCCCGCGGCCATGATCGAGGAGACGCGCTGGGTGCGCGGCCGCGTGCACCTGCCCATCATCGCCGACGAAGCCTGCCTGCACGCCGCCGATATCCCCAAGCTCGCCGATGCTTATGACGGCGTGAACGTCAAGCTGGACAAAGCGGGCGGCATGCTCGAGGCCTTGCGCATGATCCAGATTGCCAAAGCGCTGGGGCTGAAGACCATGCTGGGCTGCATGATCTCCAGTTCGGTATCGGTGACGGCGGCGGCGCATCTGTCACCGCTGGTCGATTACGCCGATCTGGATGGCAATCTCCTGATCGCCAACGACCCGTGGAGCGGCGTTCTGACCGAGAAAGGCAAACTCATCCTTTCCGAGCGCACGGGCCTGGGGCTGAAAAAGCGGATCGAGCCGCGACCGTAAGGGAGCGTCCACCAAACCGAGCGCATCTATCAACAACTGATGAGTTGGGGACGCTCCCTTACGGTCGCGGCTCGGTTTCAACAGCCCACAGCCTAAGCGGAGCATTCATTCTGGCCCACGCTCACAGCGAATTTTTCTTGGGCGCCCCAATCGATCAACATCTCTTCCATTTCCTGGCCGGTGATGGCTGCCAGTTCGCTGCGGAAGGCGGCGATGCCCCGCCGCTCCACAAAATCCAGGAACGTCTCGCGAGGCAGGCGCTCGGCTTTGTAGAAGGTGATGATTCGCCGAACCGCCTGGGGCGCCTGGCGGGCGGCCACCGCGCCGATGGGGCGGCCGAAACGGGTCTCACCGCCATACTGCCCCCCGCCAACCAGTAACTGGTAGAACGGCGCCGCCTCACCATCCAGAGTGCGCGCGCCTCCGAACAGACCGATGTTGCCGATGTGGTGATGGCCGCAGGAATGGGGGCAGCCGCTGACGCGGAGGGTGATCTGCCGGGCCAGCAGGTCGCGCTCGGCGGCCAGCATGCGGGCCAGCTCCGCGCCCAGGTCCATGGAGCGGGTCAACCCGACATTGCAGGTGGTGGCGCCCGGGCAGGTCACGACGTCGGTCGACTCGCCCGCGCCTTCGATCTGAAATCCGGCGCCGGCCAGATGTTGCAACAGCAGCGGCGCTTGCGCCGGCGCCACCCCGTTCACCAGAACGTTCTGATCGAGGGTGAAACAGAGAGTGGCGTCGCCGTACTCCCCGGCCAGCGAAGCCAGCAGGCGAAACCGATGGGCCGAGAGATTGCCCTGCGGCACAGCGACGCAGACCTGCCCGCCGGCAGGCAAGGGGAGCGGCTCGGGCACTTGCCAATCGGCGGGGCCGGAGGCCGCGCGGCGTTCCTCGACCCGCTCTCGAAACCACTCCAGACCTCGCTCACGAACCAGGAACTTCAGGCGCAGCCGGTGGCGGTCCGTCCGGTCTGTGAAGCGATCGAACACCTGCAGGACGGCATCGAAGACTCCGCCCAGGTCCGCGGCCGGCACGAATTCGTAAAGCGTCTGAGCGGCCTGGGGCGAGGGTCCCAGACCTCCGCCAACCCGCAGGCGGAAGCCACGTGTGCCGTCTCGGAGCACGGCGGCCGCCGCGAGGTCGTTGATGTCGCCCAGCCCGCAATCGCGCCTCGAGCAGGAGAAGGCGATCTTGAATTTGCGAGGCAACCGCGCCGTCGCCTCACTGCGCAGGTAGCGCTGGGTGACAGCGTCGCAGAACGGCCGCACGTCGAAGGCCTGCCCGGGACAGCGCCCGGCCAGCGGGCAGGCGGTCACGTTGCGGACGGCATTGCCGCCGGCCTCGCGGGTGGTCAGCCCGGCGCGCGCCAGCAGTTCCATAGTGTCCGCGACGCGCTCCAGCGGGACGTAGTAGAGCTGCACGTCCTGCCGGGTGGTGATGTGGCCGTAGCCATGGCCGAACCGCTCGGCCGCCTCGGCGATGGCCAGCAATCGCTCGCCCGTCACCCGGCCCCCGGGTATCCGGATGCGCACCATCTGCACGCCGGCTTGCCGTTGTCCGTAAATGCCGCGGCGCAGGCGGTAGGAGCGGAACCTTTCTTCGTCAATGGCGCCCGCCAGAAACCGCGCCGCTTCGGCACGAAACTCGCTCGCCTCTCTTAGCAAAAGCTCCTGCATTTCCCTCCCCCACCGTTGAGTGCGGAATGCGGAATTGCAGGGACTCCGCATTTCGTACTCCGCATTCTGGCCCGAAAAGAAAAAAGGCCCACCGTCGCCAGCAGCGGCGGTGGGCCTTGTTTGCTCCCCTTTTCCTTTTAGCCCGGAGACAACCCCGCCGCCTTCCTGCGGTGACAACACATAAGCATCGACGGGGTGTGCATCATGGCCAGACCAGAGTAGCGGAGGGGTGGCAGCGCGGGAAGTGAATAATACTTATCCGGCGCATAAACGCCGGGACGCCGCCGCGCGGCCAGGAGGCCTCAAAAGAAGCGAGGCGCCAGCGCCGCGGCCTGCGACCACAGCAAATCCCAGGCGGTGCGGACGTGCTCCTCGGTGGTCCGCAGGTTTCCGACCGCAAGCCGAATCGTGAATTTACCGCCCAGCTTGGTGTGAGACAGAAACACCCTACCGCTGGCGTTGACGGCCTCAAGCAGAGCGGAATTGAAGGCATCCAGGCGAGCATGATCCGGAGCGATGCCGGCCGGGCGGGCCCGGAAGCAGACCACGGAAAATGGCGCGGGGGCGAGGCGCTCGAAATCGGGGTGCTGATCCACGCAGGCGGCGAACTGCTGGGCCAGAAGGATGTGGTGGCGCAGGCGGTCGCGCAGGCCTTTCTGGCCGAAGTAGCGCAGCACGAACCAGAACTTGAGGGCGCGGAAGCGCCGCCCAAGCTGCACGCCGTAATCCATGAAATTTCGCGCGCGGGCGTCTTCCGGCGTCCGCAGGTATTCGGGCACCAGGCTGAAGGCGGCGCGCAGGGTTTCGGGATGCCGGCAATAGAGGGCGCTGAAGTCGAAGGGCGTGAACAGCCATTTGTGGGGGTTCATCACCAGCGAGTCGGCGCGCTCGCAGCCGGCCAGTATGTGGCGGAGTTCGGGCAGCACGGCGGCGGCCCCGGCATAGGCGGCATCGACGTGCAGCCACATCTTCTCGGCGGCGCAGACCTCGGCGATGGCCGGAACCGGGTCTACGCTGGTGGTGGACGTGGTCCCCACCGTGGCCACGGCGCAGAACGGCAGCCAGCCGCCGGCCCGGTCCTGCCGCACGGCGGCGGCCAGCGCCGCCGGATCCATGCGGAATTGGCTGTCGGCGGGGATCTTGCGCACGCCCTGCTGGCCGATGCCCAGCACGATGGCCGCTTTTTCGATGGAAGAATGAGCCTGTTCGGAGGTGTAAAGGCGGAGGCGCGGCCCGCCGGCCATTCCCTCTTCCCGCAGCCCCAGGTCCAGCGCCTCGCGGGCCGCGGCGATGGCGCACAGGCTGCTGACCGAGGCCGTGTCCATCACCACGCCGAAGAACTGCTCCGGCAGGCCCATCATTTTTCGCAGCCAGCCCATCACCACTTCTTCCAGCTCGGTGGCCGCCGGCCCCGTGCGCCACAGCATGGCGTTTACGTTGAGGGCCTGGCTGAGCATCTCGCCCAGAATGCCGGGCCCCGAGCCGGTGATGGCAAAGTAGGCGAAGAAGCCGGGATGGTTCCAGTGCGTGACGCCGGGAAGGACCAGCCGCTCCCAGTCGTCGAGCACGCCGTCGAAATCCTCGCCGGTTTCCGGGGCGGCGTCCGGAAGCGCGGCCTTCAACTGCCCGGGCGTAACCTGCGCCAGCACCGGCAACCGCTCGGGATGAGCCAGGTAGTCGGCGATCCAATCCACCAGGCGATGTCCGTGCCGCCGGAATTCTTCGGGCGCCATGTCGCCAGTGGCATAGCCTTCAGGCTGTGCAAGGCCGCGAGAAGTTGCCATTATTCTGTTCTCTTCAGTTTCCATTTGTCTGCGGCGTAGCAAAGCGGATCGAGCAGGCAGGCGTCGCAGTGCGGCTTGCGCGCGGCGCAGCGTTGCCGGCCATGCCAGATCAACTGATGGCTGAACTCGATCCACTTCTTGTTGGGAATCACCTTCATCAAATCCCGCTCGATCCGGCCCGGGTCGTCCTGGCGGGTCAGGTCCAGGCGGCGCGAGAGGCGGTGTACGTGGGTATCGACAACGATGCCGGTAGTCAGCCCGAATGCCGTACCCAGCACGACGTTGGCGGTCTTGCGCGCCACGCCCGGCAGCGTGAGCATTTCGTCCATGGTGCGCGGCACCTGGCCGCCGAATTCGGAGACGATCTTTTTGGCCGCGCCGACGATCGACTTGGCCTTGTTGCGGAAGAAACCGGTGGAGCGAACGTCGGGCTCCAGCAGCTCGGGCCGCAGCACGGCGAAATCCTCGACCGTCGGATAGTTCTTGAACAGCTCGGGCGTGACCATGTTGACGCGGACGTCGGTGCACTGCGCCGAAAGGATGGTGGCCACCAGGAGCTGCCAGGCGTTCTCGTGGCCCAGCGCGCACCTCGCGCCCGGATACATCTGGTCGAGCCCTTTCAGGATGGCCCTGACGCGGGCTGGGTCCGAGCCTCGGGCCGGTTTCCTCGTTGCGCGCCGCGCTTTCGCCATGGCGGAATCATAGCAGAAGAGGCTGTGGGCTGTGGGCCGTAGGCTGTGGGCCGGCGCACTCAGCACTCACTACTCAACACTTGGCACTCAGCCACGACAGCAAAGCGCGGAAGGCGCGGCCGCGATGGCTGAATTGCAGCTTCTCTTCGCGCGCCAGTTCGGCGAAGGTGCGGCCCAGTGGCGGGAAGAGGAACAGGGGGTCGTACCCAAAGCCGTTCGAACCGCGGGGCGCATCGAGGATTACGCCCTCGGCGGCGCCGCGAAACACCGCCAGCACGCTTCCGGCTTCGGCCAGGGCGATGAAGCAGACGAAGCGGGCCTGGCGCCGATCCGGCTCGAGGTCACGAAGCGCCGCCAGAAGCTTGTCATTGTTGCGGGCGTCTGTAGCGCCGGGCCCCGAGTAGCGCGCCGAATGCACGCCGGGAGCGCCGCCCAGAGTCTGCACCTCCAGGCCGGAATCGTCGGCGAAAATCAGCCCGCCCGCCAGGCCGCTGTAGTGTGCCGCCTTTATCCGGGCGTTTTCCTCGAACGTGAGCCCGTCTTCAACGCAGGCGGGCAGCGAGGCCATTCCGGGAACCGCTTCGACCAGCAGCGGAGCGGAAGCCTGGCGGGCGGCGGCTTGGAACTCCGCCAGTTTCCCGGCGTTCGACGTGGCAGCATAAAGCGCGAGCATCCGATGTTAGAGCTGAAATACACCACGGATCCCGCAAGGCGGGATCCGTGGTGAGTTTTCGCGGCTACCGCCGCAGCGGCGCCACCGATTTCTGCAATTCGAGGAGCTGCTCGATCCCCCCGGCGGCCAGCGCCAGCAACTGCCGCAACTGCTCGTCGTCGAACGGCTGGTGCTCGGCCGTAGCCTGGATCTCGATGAAGCGCCCGCCGCCGGTCCGCACCAGGTTCATATCCACTTCGGCGCGGGAGTCCTCCTCGTAACTGAGGTCCAACAGTGCCTGGCCATCAACCACGCCGGCGCTGATGGCGGCCACGTAATCGCTCAGCGGGAAGGTCTTGAAGGCTCCCTGCTTGACCATGCGGTCGAAAGCCAGCGACATGGCCAGGAAGGCGGCGGTAACGGCAGCGGTGCGGGTGCCGCCGTCGGCCTGGATCACGTCGCAATCCACCCAGACCGTGCGCTCGCCGAGCTCGTCCAGGCGGGTGACGGCCCGCAGGGAGCGCCCGATCAACCTCTGGATCTCGTGGGTGCGCCCGGAAATGCGGCCCCTGGATACCTCGCGCGGGGTGCGAATCTGGGTGGAGCCGGGCAGCATCCCGTATTCGCCCGTAACCCATCCCTTGCCGCTGCCCCGCAGGAATGGCGGCACGCCGGGCTCGATGGTGGCGGTGGCGATCACGCGCGTGTTCCCGATCTCGATGAGCGCAGAGCCGTCGGCCGTGGTGATAAAGTTCGGTGTCATCCGCACCGGCCGCATCTGCTCAGGCTGCCGTCCGTCACAACGCATAATCTCCGACTATAGCACGCGGCAGCCTGGGAAAATCGCAGCGGCGGTCCCGCTCCGCGGGATCGCCGCTACAGCTCCCGCGAAGGGCCCGGCTAGGCGAGCAGCCAGGCCCGCAGCGCCAGCATCCCCAGCCATGCGCCGATCAGCGCGGGAACCACGGCGCCCACCTTCCGGCGGACCAGGCCGGCGAGCGCAAGGCCGGTTGTGAATATGGCCCAAACCGAGAAGACATCCAGGCCCAGGGCGAACTCATACCAGAATACGGCGGTCTCGGCGGGATTGAGGAAGAAGGCGAGATTGGAAGCCAGGGGATTGAGCGGGTTGGAGTCAGGCCCGGCCAGGGCGCGGACGGCGGCCGCGATGACGTTGCCGGCCGCCAGCGGCAGCATTCCATGGGCGGTGGCGCGGAGCACCGGCCGCCGCTCCGCCCCCGCGTCCACGACGAAGAGCAGCCAGGCATCCGTGATCCGGCCGGCCAGCCATGCCGCGATCACGATCAACAGCGGGGCGGCGAACTGCAGGAACAGGAACACCATGATGGCCGGGCGCGTCAGCCCCTCGGGAGTGTTATGGACCTTCAGGTCCACCAGCGCCGGCGCGCCCAGCCGGAAAAGCAAGGGATAGGAAGCCAGCGCCGCCGAAACCGCCAGCAACAACAAGGGAAGCCACAGCGCACAACCGGCCAGGTCGGGGCCGGCAAGGCGCGGTTCGTAGAACACCCGCAAGACCGCCGGCCAAGCCCGATTCTGAGGCTCTGCGGCATCTGGTCGCTGGTCGGCGGGTTCCGCACCCGGCATGATTGTCATATTAGCAGCGATGGATCAGGCGCGACCGGCCAAGCACACGGCAATCTAATTGTGTGTTGACATCGCTTGCACCGTTGCTCTAACTTGGCCTGCAGACTGAAAAAATCCGTTTCCGGCGACTCCTCATGGTTTCGGTTACCGGCGCCGTTCACCGCTCAGTGCGTTGGGCCAGCGGCGAGCGGCGGCGGAGGAAGCACATTGCTGAATGGGGGATACGGTATGCGTCACGGCTCGTCGTGCGGGTGCCGCGCGTGTGGTCTGGCTCCGTGGATTGGGGTGCTGTTGCTGGTTCTTGTGGCGCCGTTGGCCATTGCCGGTTCCCGCGCGGATAC
>JAPKYU010000682.1 GCA_026394175.1 Acidobacteriota bacterium
TCCATGCGCCCCTGCCCGGCGTTCTGGATGGCGAAGCTCTGCGGCCCGACCACCAGGCTGCCTTCGATTCCGACGAACAGGAAGCCCGTCTGCGTGGGCAGCAGGATGGGCTGCGTCTTGGAGACGGTCAGCACCACGGATATGATGCGCGTCTCGTTGGCCGTCAGGTACCGCAGGGAGACCAGGCCCTGGTAGACGCCCTGGGCCAAGCCGGTGATGTCGGCGGAAATGGTCAGCGAGGAAGGCGCGGTTCCCAGCCCCGACGAGATGCGCAGCCACTGCCCGCCGCTCGAGGTTTCCGCCGTGGCGCTCCAGCTCAAGGTTCCGGTGCCCGCGTTGGTAATGGAAAGTGTCTGCGGCGCAGGATTGCTGCCGCCCGCCACCGCCTGGAAGTTGAGGTACTGCTGGGACAGGCCCAGCGCCGCCCCGGCAGTCCCCGTCACCGTGAGCACCACTTCAATAGTCTGCGGCGTGTTCGTGGTCACGGGGGCGCTGATGGTCAGCGTGCCGCGATAAGTGCCCACCCCCAGGCGCGAGGAATCCACGGTGAGAATCACGCGGCTCGAACCGGTGTCGGATACCGAGCCCGACAGGCTGCCGGCAGTCAGCCAATTGGCCCCCGTAGTGGTGGAAACCGCCAGCGTCCAGTTGAACGCAAGTCCGTTGCCACTGCTGATGGTGACCTGCTGGGCGGAAATCAAGGAACTGCCTTGCAGGGCGGTGAAAAAGACGGTGCCGGGCGACACGGCCAGGGACGGCTGCAGCACCGTCGCGGTCAGCTTGCGAACACGGTTGTTGCCCGTATCGACAATGTAGACGTTGCCGGAAGCGTCCGGTGCGATTCCGCCGGGCCAGGAGGAAAGGCGCGCGAGGTTGGCGAGGCCGCCATCACCGAAGAACCCGGAGCCGCCCGGTGTTCCGGCAATCCCTTTAATGACACTGTCGGAGGCCGAAATCTGACTGACCATTCCTCCGCGATTGATGTAGATGTTGCCCGCGTTGTCTACGCCGACATGGTCGCCGCCGCCGCCCAAACGAGAGAGCGCGTCACCAGGCCTGGAGCGCACCATGACGCTCGTAATGACGCCCGTAGAGAGGTCCAGGCGGCGCAGGCCGCCGGGGCCAGCGATCAGCATAGCGCCCTGCTTGTCGAAGGCCAGCCCTATCGGACTGCTTACGCCGGCGGCGGTGGCCGGCCCGCCGTCACCCGAGTTGTCCGGAGTTCCGTTGCCCGCGATCGTGGTGATGATGCCGGTGGCGGCATCGACGCGGCGGACACGGTTGTTCCTCATGTCGCTCAGGTAGATGTTGCCGGCGGAATCGCCGATCAGGCCCCACACATAGCACAGCGTCGCATTCACCGCGGGACCGCCATCGCCCAAGGTCCCGCAGAACTTGCCCTGCTGGCCGGCGATGCGGGCCAGGAGGCCCGTCTTGGCGTCCGCCTTCCAGATTGCGTCATTGGCGGGAAAGAAGATGTTCCCCTGAGCATCGACGTAGACCGCCGTGATTCCCCAGAAGAACTGGGCGGCGGTGGCGGCTACGCCGTCGGCCACTTGCGTACTCCCGCCTCCGACGACCGTGGTCACCATGCCGGAGGCGGGGTCGTACCGGCGAATACGGCCGCGAGAGCTGTCGGCCACGTACAGGATGCCGGCCGCATCCATGTAAGCGCCATTGGGCTGAGCCAGCACCGCCCGGCGGCCGGGCCCGTCAAATACGTCGTTGGTCCCCGCCACCATGGTCATCCGGCCCGGCTTCGATGGTTCGATCTGAATCACAAATCCGTTGGAGCCGGCCGCCGCGATCAGGTTGCCGCTGGCGTCGCGCACCAGCCCTGCGTGGTCCACGCCGTACCCGCCGACGTAGCTCATCAGGCCATCGGGGGTGCGCTTCGCAACTCCGCCGTTGTTGGTAAAGTAAGCATTCCCCTGCGTGTCGAAGACGATGCTGTTGGGCCGGCACAGATCCTGCGAGGTGGCCGGCACGGGCGCCACCGTGGGGACCTCCCGGCAGGTGCCCCCCAGCCCTCCCGCAAACGTCGTTACGATGCGGGTACCGGCGTCGATCTTGCGCATGGCCGACAGGGCGCCGGCATAGAGGTTGCCCTGGGCGTCGAACCCCAATCCCGACAGACCGCCTCCCAGCGCCGTCTGCGTCGCCGGACTGCCGTCGGCCGACATTGAGCAGTCGCCGTTGCCCGCAAAGGTGGTAATCGTGCCCGCAGCATCTACGCGGCGGATGCGGCAGTTGTTCGCGTCCGTTATGTACAGATCGCCGGCGGCGCCGATGGCAATGCCCGTTGGGCCGCTCAGTTTGGCGAGCTGCGCCGGGCCGCCGTCGCCCGAGACGCCCGGCGCACCCGTGCCCACGATGGTGACGACGTTCCCGTCCGGCGTCAGCTTGTGAACGCGGTTTCCCCCGGCTTCGGTGAAGAAAATGTTCCCGGCGGAATCGCCGGTGATGTACGACGGCTGTTCCAGTTGCATCGACGTGCAGGCCACGGGCGTCGAGTTCTCTCGCGTGGTTCCCGCGCCGACCATCACCCGCATCGTGCCCGTCGCCGGATCGAACTTGCGGATGACGTTATTCCCCTTGTCCGCGAGCCAGACGCTGCCGCTGCGGTCCATCCATAGTCCCGTTGGGTAGCTGAGCGGCGTGGATGTGGCGGGCAAGCCGTCATACACCGCGCCACCGATGACCGTATCAACGGTATAGACCTTGGCACCCTGGCCTAAAGACAAGCATGAGCAGCCGGCCAGACAGGCGAGCAATAAGCAGGCCCTTCGCATCATGATGCACCCCTCCCGCGAAAGCCGTTGGACTGCCCCAAAGTTTAGCACTTCCCAGCTCGGAAGCGAAGAGCGAAGCACTAGCCCGGTGGTTCCACTGTGGAGATAATTGGCGATATCCCGTTCCCGCGCTTAGTCAGGCGCGGCCGGCTGACGCGGGATTCTCCGCGACACACGGGAAGAGCGAATCCAAACAGGCGGCTAACTTATCGTATATACCAGGCATTCTATTCACCATGGAGGAGAGATGTTTGCAAAGAAGTCTTGGATTGTGGGGCTGGCCATTGCGGTCCTGGTCGCGGGCATTGCGGTTGCGGCGCAGACCGAAGGCGGCAAGCGGGTGGCTAAGCGCGTGTCGAAGATGCTGAACCCCGACTGGACGACGGAGAAGGGAACCTACGATCAGCCGGCCGCGACGCTGGGGGAGAAGCCCGCGCAGCCGTGGACCGAAACCACCGTCAATGCCGGCGTCAACAAGCAGCCGCTGAAGGGCGAGATCGTGACCGTGACCGGCGAGGTCATCGATCTATCCTGCTACCTGCAGCTCGGCAAGCACGGAGCGAAGCACAAGGATTGCGGCATCAAGTGCCTTCGCGCCGGCCAGCCCATCGGGCTGCTGAGCGAGGACGGCTCGGTGTATGTGCTGATGGAGGAGGAGCACGACCCGCGGCGCGACGGCAAAACCAGTCTGCGCGACGCGGCCATCGAGCATTTCGCCCAGATCGTCCAGGTCACCGGCACCAGCACCACGGTGGACGGCCAGAAGGCGCTCTACGTCCAGGGCTTCGTGAAGCAGTAATCCAACCACAAAGGCACCAAGACACAAAGGCACAACGACGAGGAACGCCGGGACTGGTTTCCGATTTTCCTTCGTGCCTTCGTGTCTTTGTGCCTTTGTGATTAAATAGGGCCCGATGCTGACCCGACGCCAATTCCTCGCTAC
>JAPKYU010000425.1 GCA_026394175.1 Acidobacteriota bacterium
TCTGGCCGGCGGTGAAGCGGCGCTCGATTTCCGCGCGCGGGCCGACGGCCAGGATTCTCCCGCCGCCGATAGCCACCGCGCCATCGGGAATCACGCGGCGCGCCGGGTCCATCGTCAGGACCGTTCCGCCGGTCACCAGCAAGTCAGCTTTTTCGGCCGCCCGAGCGGGCAGAAAAAGCAGCAGAAGGCAGAAGGCGGAAGGCAGAAGGCGGCGAACGAAGCAGCGGCGTTTCATTTGAGGAAGGAACGGTCGAAAGCGCGGGGGAGCAACTCGCGCAGTTGCAGAGTTTCGCGCCGGCCCTGGAGGTTCCCGAGGATCACCGGGATATCGCCGCAGAACTCCCACAGGATCTGGCGGCAGGGGCCGCAGGGCGGCGTCAGTGCCTCGCTGTCGGCCGCGATGGCGATGCGGCGGAATTGCCGGCGCCCTTCGGACAGCGCTTTCCACACGGCCACGCGCTCGGCGCAGGCCGTCAAACCGTAGGTGGCATTCTCGACGTTGCAGCCGGTGAAGATTTCGCCGCTCTCAGTCTCCAGCGCCGCGCCCACGCGAAAATGCGAGTAGTCGGCCACGGCGTTTTCGCGGGCCTTCAGGGCAGCGTCGATGAGTTCGGATTCGGTAGCCATAAGAAGTGAAGAGTTAAGAGTTGGATTTGCCGCACTCTTAACTCTTCACTCTTAACTCTGCTGCAACCCGGGAATTAACCCGCGCAGCAAAGCGATCAACTGCCCGCGCACCTTTTCCCCGGCTTCCAGCACCTCTTCATGGCAGATCTTCTGCGGCAGGATGCCGGCGGCCATGTTGGTGACGCAGGAGATAGCGAGCACGCGCAGGCCCATATGGTTGGCCACGATCACTTCCGGGACCGTGGACATGCCCACCGTGTCGGCGCCCATGGCCCGCAGATAGCGGATTTCGGCCGGGGTCTCGTAGCTGGGGCCGGACAGCGCCGCGTAGACGCCCTCATGCAGGCGGATGCCGAGCCCGGCGGCCACTTCGCGGGCGGCTTCCCGGTAGCGCCGGTCGTAGGCTTCGCTCATGTCCGGGAAGCGCGGCCCCCAGCGGTCTTCGTTGGGGCCGATCAGCGGATTGCTTCCCTGCAGGTTGAGGTGGTCGGAGATGAGCACCAGGGCGCACTGGCTCAGCTCGGTGTTGATGCCGCCGGCGGCGTTGGTCAGAATGAGGGAACGCACGCCGAGGCTGCCGAGCACGCGGACCGGGAAGGTCACTTCCTGCAGCGCATAGCCCTCGTAAAAATGGACGCGGCCGGCCATGACCGCCGTGGGAACGCCCTCCACCCGCCCAATGACCAGCTTGCCGGCGTGGCCGACGGCTGTGGAGCGCGGCCAGTGCGGAATCTCGGCGTAGGGGATTTCGGTGCGGTCGGCAACTTCGTCGGCGAACGCGCCCAGTCCCGAGCCCAGCACCAAGGCCACGTGAGGGCGCAGGTCGGTGCGCTGCTCGATGTATTGCCGCGCGGCGGCTACTTTCTCGAATTGGTCCATGGGAAGCTATCAGCTATCAGCTTTCAGCCAAATCAGCAAAGCTGATAGCTGATAGCTGATAGCTGAGAACTGGCAGCCATTTACATCAGCATGCCGACGATGGTGGCCGACATGAAATTGGCCAGCGTGCCGGCCAGCACGGCGCGCAGTCCCAGGCGCGCCAGGTCGTGCTTGCGGCTGGGCGCCAGCGCGCCGATGCCGCCGATCTGAATGCCGATGGAGCTGAAGTTCGCGAACCCGCACAGCGCGTAAGTGGCAATCACGAAGGAGCGCGGATCGAGCTGCGGCTTCATCGGTCCCAGCAGCGTGAAGGCCACGAACTCGTTCAGCACCAGGCGGGTCCCGAGCAGGTTGCCGATGGCGGCGGCGTCCTTCCAGGACACGCCCATCAGCCAGGCCACCGGCGCGAACACCCAGCCGAACAGCACCTGCAGTCTGGCCGGGAACCAGGGGATAAGCGAGTGGATGCCGCCCAGAATGCCGTTGACCAGGGCGATCAGGGCGATGAAGGCGATCAGCATGGCGCCGATGTTGAGCGCCAAGTGCAGCCCTTCGCCGGCGCCCCGCGAGGCGGCATCGATGATGTTCACGTCGGTCTTCTCGATCTCGATGCTGACCTTGCCGGCGGTCTTGGGCGTTTCGGTTTCCGGCACCAGTATCTTGGCGAGCATGATGGTGGCCGGGGCGGTCATGATGACCGCGGTGAGCAGGTGCAGCATATCGACCTTGCCCACCAGGACGTACGCACCCATGACCGCGCCGCTGACGTGGGCCATGCCGCTGGTCATCACCGTCATCAGCTCCGAGGTGGTCATGCCCTCGAGGAAGGGCCGGATGGTCAGCGGCGCTTCGGTCTGCCCCATGAAGATGCTGGCCGCCACGTTCAGCGACTCGGCGCCGCTGGCTCCCATCACCACCGTCATCACCCGGGCGAAGGCCTTCACGACGACCTGCATGATGCCCAGGTAATAGAGCACGGCGAAGAAGGAGGCGATGAAAATGACGATGGGCAACACCTGGAAGGCGAAGACCACGCCCAGGCTGCCTTCGGGGGCGCCCAGCGGACCGAACACGAACCGGGAGCCGTCGGCGGCGTAGCCCAGCATTTTCATGCCGCCGTCGCGGACCTTTTCCAGCAGGAATTTGAAGGGGGTGCGCAGCACCAAGAAGGCCAAGAAGAACTGCAGTCCCAGCCCCCACAGCACGACGCGCATACGGATGGCGCGCCGCCGGTTGGAGAGGGCCACGGCGATCCCCATAATGGCCGCCAGGCCGAGAAGGCCGCTCAGGCGATAGAGCATAAGAGGCAGTGATAAGTGACGAGTGACGAGTGACGAGTGAAAAGCTGACAGGTTCTTGTCACTCGTCACTTGTCACTCGTCACTGCTACTGGATAATCTCGTAGATCAACGGGCGGGTCTCGGGAGCGGCATTGGAGATGCGGAACGCTTCTTCGACCGCCTCGATGGCGTCTTTCAGGCGCGCGTTGTCATTGTAATACAGCGTGCACAGCGGCTCGTCGAACTGCACCTGCTCGCCGACTTTGCGCTCGACGACGATGCCGACGGCCGGATCGATCGCCGAGTCGATAAGCTCGCGCCCGGCGCCCAGCAGCATGGCGGCCGTCCCCATCACTTCGGCGTCGATGCGGGCCACGTAGCCGGCGCGCGGCGACTTCATGGCGTAGACTTCGGAGGCCGTGGGCAGCCGGTCGTAGGCCTCGACGATCTCCGGGTCGCCGCCCTGTGCCTGGATGACCTGGCGGAACTTGTTCAGCGCCGAGCCGTCGGCCAGCAGGGTCCGGGCCTGCTCGCGCGCCCCCTCGATGCCCCGCTCCGGATCGGCCAGCGTGATCATGCGGGCGGCCAGCTCGAGGCACAGCTCGGTCAGGTCGGCGGGCCCTTTGCCCTTCAGCGTTTCGACCGCTTCCATCACTTCCAGGGCGTTGCCGATGGCATTGCCCAGCGGCTGGTCCATGTCGGTGAGCAGGGCCATCACGCGCTTCCCCATGCGGCGCCCGATCATCACCATGGAATGCGCCAGGCGGCGGGCGTCGGTCTGTTTCTTCATGAAGGCGCCGGAGCCGATCTTAACGTCGAGCAGCAGCGCGTCCACGCCCTCGGCCAGCTTCTTGCTCATGATGGAGGCGGAAATCAGCGGGATGCTCTCGACGGTGCCGGTGGCGTCACGGAGAGCGTAAATCTTGCGGTCGGCCGGCACCAGCTCCTCGGTCTGCCCGATCATGGCGCAGCCGGTGGTGCGGACTGTTTCCTTGAACTGGTCGATGGTGAGTTTGGTGTTGAAGCCGGGAATGGATTCCAGCTTATCCAGCGTTCCGCCGGTGTGGCCGAGGCCGCGGCCCGAGATCATGGGCACGGCATAGCCGGCGGCGGCGACCAGCGGCGCCAGCACCAAGCTGGTCTTGTCGCCCACGCCGCCGGTCGAGTGCTTATCGATCTTGGCGGCCGGCAGGTCGCTGAGATCGACGCAGGTGCCCGACTGCACATAAAGTTCGGTGAGGTCGGCCAGCTCGGAATCCGTCAGCGACTGGAAACAGACCGCCATCAGGAAGGCGGCCACTTGATAGTCGGGGACGTCGCCGCGGGTGTAGCCCTCGACCACCATGGCTAGTTCTTCGCGGCTCAGTTCTGCCCCGTCACGCTTCTTACGGATGATGTCGATAATTCGCATGTCTCGCTATCAGCGGCCCTTCCGCTCAGCCGGACCTCCGAACAAGCCGGCCTGCGCAGCCGCGGTCCTCACGTCTGAGCCGGGATTCGAATTGCGTTGCCTTGGACAGCAGGCCTGTGCTGTCCCTACCGGGGTCCGAGGGCCCTTCACTTCTTCCGGGGTCCGGGTACCGTTGCGTGGGGATTGACCAGCGGAACTCTGCCGTAGCAACCGGGCAGTAGATCGACACACTACAACTTTTTTCGCAACCGGCCCTCAGAGCCGCCATGAAAACCAAGCCTACCATTGGCCCGCTATCTCTGTAAAGGGAAAGGTTTTCTGTGAAGTGCGGAATGCGGAATGGGGAGCCAGGCGTGGGGAGCGGCATTCCGCCTTCCGCACTACCTGTTGATATCGCGGTGGACCACCTTGGTGGCAAACCCGGCCGCCGCCAGACTCTTGCGGATGGCGTCGGCGATGGTGACGGAGCGATGCTGCCCGCCGGTGCACCCGAAGGCAATGGTCAGGTAGCTCTTGCCCTCCCGGATGTAGTGAGGGACCAGGTAGACCAGCAGCTCCGAGATGCGGTTGATGAATTCCTCGGTCTGCGGAAAGCTCTTGATGTACTTGGACACACGCGGGTGCTTTCCCGACAGCGGCCGGAACTGCGGGATGTAATTGGGGTTGGGCAGGAAGCGCACGTCGAACACCAGGTCGCTGTCGGGCGGCACCCCCTGGCGGTAGCCGAAGCTGGTGCAGGAGACCAGCATGGAGCGCGCTTGTTCACTGCCCTTGAAACGGTCGTGAATCAGCGCCCGCAGTTCGTGCACGTTGAACTTGCTGGTGTCCAGGATCACGTCGGAAAGGGCGCGGATCTTCTTCAAGCGCTCGCGCTCGGTGCGGATGGCCTGGGAAATGGGTTGCTCTCCGGCCAGGGGATGTGGCCGGCGTGTTTCGCTGTAGCGGCGCATGACCGCTTCGTCGCTGGCTTCCAGGAACAGCAGCTTGACCGGGGCCAGCGAGCGGAGCCTGTGCAATTGGGCGGGGAAGCGGTTCAGCGCCTCGCCCTCGCGCACATCGACCACCAGGGCGGCGTGGAAAATGTCGCGCGAGGTTCGGCACAGCTCGGCAAACGTGGCGATCAGGTCGACCGGCAGATTGTCCACGCTATAGTAGCCCAGGTCCTCGAAGGCTCTGAGCACCGAGCCCTTGCCGGAGCCGCTCATGCCGGTGATCACCACCAGCTCCAGGCCCGGCACTTCTTCGCCGCGCCTCCCACGGCGCAACACCGCGTGGGGCGGCTTCTCCGGCTGGAGGGAGCGGCCCACGCCGGGAGGCGCTTGGCCGGCCCCGGCGGAAGACTTGGAGCCGCGTCGTGCTGCTGGCATTACAGCAGCCATGTTACCACGGCAACACGGGCTGTGGGCCGTAGGCTGTTGGCTGTGGGCTGCAAGCTGTGAGCTCAAGGCACGGCCTGCGGTCCACGGCCTACAGCCTACAGCCAGAGTTCAGCGTGAGGAGGCTTGCGGCTGGCCTGTCAGGCCCAAGTCTTGCAGGATCTTGGGCGCCGCCTCGTCCATGGCCAGCAGGTTGTGGCAGGCGCCGCAGTCGTTGTTGATGATGCTGCCCTTGGCGCTCTTGTGCGACCCGTCGTGGCAGCGGAAACAGCCGGGCCAGTTCATATGCCCGATGTTTCTGGGGTACGTGCCCCAGGCCACGTTCATCTGGGGAAAGACATTGCGGTTGTAGATAGCGACCAGGGCCTGCGCGCCGTTGTCGATGTCCTGGGCCCGTTCCGCGGCCGCCTGCGGGTAGGTGGTCCGGTAGTAGTCGCGGAAGGCGGCGGGGATTTTCTCGCCCGCTTCCTGCTGCGAGCCGTAGACGGCCTTGAGCAGCTCGACGCCTTTCTTTTTGGCGAAGGGCAGGGCCGGGGAGATGCGGCCGGCGGCCAGCATGCGATCCACGGCCTCTTCGGGCAGCTCGAAGGCATGCGTCGGGCGGTTGTGGCAATCCATGCAGTCCATGGTGCGGCGGGGCGCGCGCTGCTGCTCGGGCGTCAGACGGGCGTCTTCCTGCTGGAAGGTCTCCGGCTCACCGCCCTTGCGCCGCAGCACCACCAGGGGAATGTTCTGGCGCTGGCGGTCGGCCGGCAGATACTCGATCACCGTCCCTTGCGCCATGTGAACTCCGTGGATGCCCATCGCTTTTCCGCTCAGCACGTCCTCGCCGCCGACGTGCAGCAGCAGGACGGTGCGCGTGGCCGTGTTCTTTTCGTCGTCGGCGAAGTGGTCACGGACCAGCAGGCGGTTGGCCGTGAACTTGGCCGGCCAGTGGCACTCCTCGCAGGTCTCCCGCGCCGGGCGCAGGTTCTCAACGGGCGTGGGGATGGGCCTGGGGTAGGTGTTCAGCGTGGCGGCGAACACCTGCTTGGTGCCGCTCAGCTTGGACCTGACGAACCAGGAGGCGCCGGGGCCGATGTGGCAACTGGCGCAAGCCACGCGCGAGTGCGGCGAGTTCTGGTAGGCCGCGTACTCCGGCGCCATCACCTTGTGGCAGGTCAGCCCGCAGAACTGCACCGAGTCCATGTAGGTGACCCCGCGATACGTGGAAGTGGTGAAGATGGCGATGTTGACGCACGTCAGCACCACCACGATGGCCAGCGGCCGCCGGTACAAGGGCAGGTTGAGGTCCAGCGGCGGGTACTTGGTCGGCACCAGGCCGCCGCGATAGGCCATCACGCGCTTGCGCCACATGCCCGCCGGGATCAGGATCAAGCCGCCCACAAAGAATGCGGGAAGCACCAGCCATAACGCAATCCCGGCATAGGGGCCGGCGTGCGGCCACAGCAGCCAGGAATAGATCATCGTAAACGCCGACGCGGTGGTCAGGGCCGCGCCCAGCACTGTGGCCGGGTTGTTGGCCCAGTAGACCAACGGCTCCAGGCCGTGCCGCAGGGCTTGGCCGAGTGGTTCGTGCGAGCGGTTCGCCATGCCTTCTCTTACCTCAATCTACCGGCGGTTTCATCCGCCGGCCAAACCGCCAGTGAACCACGTTTGAACGAGGATGAAAAGTGGAATTTCAGGCCATGTGCGTGGCCGCGGACGGCGTCAACCTCCGGCCGCCGGTCGTCAGCCGATACTGTGTTACTCTTCAGCGGACATGAGAGGAACAATGCCGCGCATAGGCGTCGTGTTGCTGATTGTTCTGCTGGCCGGAGCCGCCCAAATACCAGGCGACTTTGACTGCTTCGCCGTCAGTGATCTGGAGAAGGTTTTCGCCAGCGGGGCCTTCCACGAGAACGTTTCGGTTCGCCCCGGCAGATCGACCATCGAAGTGAAAGCCCGCCTGGCAGGGGTGGAGAAAACCGCCACGCGCAGTTTCCAGGTATTGGAATGATGCCCGCAAAACGCTGCATGACGCATAGCGTGCCGCGGGTTTCAGTCGGGTTCGAGCGGATTGAAGAGCTTCAGATTCGGAAAGCGGCTGAAATCACGGTCGTTCGAGCATAAGGTGGCCCCGTGCTCAATGGCCAGGGCAGCCAGGTGCGCATCGCTGGCCAGCGGGCCGATCGCCTGCCCGGTCCTCAACAGTTGGCTGAATATCGGCCAATGGCCCTCGCCCGGCTCCAGGATTGCTACGGCCGGCTGCGAAAGCCAGCCCGCGACGATGCCAATCGCCTCGTCCAGCGTCAGAGGGCGCGCCAGAATCCGGGCGCTCGTGCTTATCCTGATAAAACTGACGATGGTCGCCCAGGCGAAACCAACCGGCTGCACACCAGAGAGCACTTGTTCCAGCCACAGGCGGGAGCGCTCATGCTGCAACGAGGCCCGATGGTGAGCGTAAAGCAGAAGGTTGACGTCAATCAGAATCATCGATGCATCGGGCCTTCGATCTCGTCCAGCAACCTGCTGGCGCAGTCAAAACTGATCCCTGGACGGATGCCGGTATCGAACGCCCTGACCTTGAACTTCTTGGCGGGCTTCTTCTGGCTGCGTGCCGCGAGGCCTGTCCGCAAGACCTGGTTGACGGCCTGCTTGAAAGAGACTCCGGATCGTGCGGCCTCGACTCGAAGCCTGGCCGCCAAGTCGTCTTCCAAAGTCAGCGTGGTGCGCACATCATGATACTGACAGCTACGCATCAAGATGTCAAAGCGGCCTGCAGCCCGCCGGGCGCCGGAGAAATGCTAAACTGGGGCGGCATCGAGGGGGACGCATGGCGAAGTATTGGGCGTTTTACCTGAAGGATGATGTGAGCCGGCGGTTCCGCGAGCTTCCGGCCGCTTCCGCCAAGAAGCAGATCCGGGCACGCGATTACCCGGTGACAGTGGAGGTGGAGGCGGACGACGAGTACGGCGCCTGGAGTCTGTTGCAGGCCTTTGGCAGCGGCCAGCCCGGCGAACCGGCGGGGCGAGCATTCGGCGTCGGCGATGCCCTCGAGACCGAAGACGGCAGGCTTCTGCTTTGCATGTTCGGAGGCTACGAGGCGGCAAGCTGGTGGGTGCCGGAGCCGGGCCCGGAGGCCGCCGCCAGTGCTGCCGAACCGCTGCCGGATGCGTCCCCGGCGCCGCCCCCAGACCCGCCGCCATCTTCTTGAGGCACAAGAAGAACATAAAAAAGGCCCCGGCCGTTCGATCCCTTCCCCCAAAGAGACCGAAAGCCGGAGCCGGCCAGCAGGAAAGCTGGGTAGAACAATGGTCGCCTGACTGCCGTTGCCGGTAAATAGCACCGGCGGTCAAAACTCGGTCGTACTCCGGTACTAGGAGTACGGGGACAGGCATCCTGGAACCCTTAGAACCAGGTTTCAAACTGGAACTGGAAACTTGAAACCTGCACTTTGGAAAAGCAATGCTGATTGTGCACGTATTCGCCCACGTCAAGCCTGACTCGATTGAAGCGTTCCGGCAGGCCAGCGTCGAGAACGCACGCCACAGCGTGAAGGAGCCGGGCGTGGCCCGCTTCGACGTCATCCAGCAGGCCGATGACCCCTCGAGGTTTGTGCTCGTCGAGGTCTATCGCACGCCGGAAGCGCCCGCCGCGCACAAGGAGACGCCGCACTACCAGGCCTGGCGGGACGCGGTCGCTTCCATGATGGCTGAGCCGCGCGCCAGCGTGAAGTATGCGAACGTCTTTCCCGCTGACCCGCACTGGTAGACCTTGAGGTAGCGCCGGGGCTCGCGCCCCGGCGCTACTTGGCGCGCAGCAGTTGACCATGCTTTTCGAATTTGCGACCGCCACGCGAATCCTCTTCGGCACGGGCGCCGTGCGCCAGGTGGCGGCCGCCGCGAAGCAGATGGGGCGCCGGGCGCTGCTGGTGACCAGCCTGTCCACGGAGCGCGCGGCGGCCCTTGCGGCCGAGCTCGGGGCCTGCGGCGTCGGCGGCCCGACCTTCTCCATCGCGCAGGAGCCGACCATCGACATGGTGCGGCAGGGAGCGCGCCTGGCCCAGGAGCAGCAATGCGATGTAGTGATCGGTTTGGGCGGGGGAAGCTCGATCGACGCCGGCAAGGCCATCGCCGCCATCCTGGGCAACGGCGGCGATCCGCTCGATTACCTGGAGGTGATCGGGGGTGGGCGGCCGCTGGAACGCCCCTCGGCGCCGTTCATCGCTGTGCCCACCACCGCCGGCACCGGCGCCGAAGTCACCCGCAATGCGGTGCTGGCTTCGCCTGAACACCGGGTGAAAGCCAGCCTGCGCAGCGCGCACATGCTGCCGCGGCTGGCGGTCGTCGATCCCGAACTTACCCTGGATCTTCCGCCGTCGCTGACCGCGGCCACCGGGCTCGATGCCCTCACGCAATTGATCGAGCCGTTCGTCTCGGTCCGCGCCAATGCCATGACCGACATGTTCTGCCTGGAAGGCATGCGGCGGGCCGCCGGGAGTTTGCCGCGCGCCTACCGCCACGGCGCGGACTTGGAGGCGCGCACCGACATGGCGCTGGCCAGCCTGCTGGGCGGGCTGGCGCTGGCCAACGCCGGGCTGGGCGCCGCGCACGGGTTTGCCGCGCCTATCGGCGGCATGTTCGATGCTCCGCACGGCGCGGTCTGCGCCGCCCTGCTGCCCCACGTCATGCGGGTCAACATCGACGCCTTGCGTTCCCGCGCCCCGGAAAGCGAAGCGCTTCGCCGCTACCAGACAGTGGCCCGCACCCTGACCGGAGATCCGGCGGCGGCCCCGGAGGATGGGGCGGCATGGGCGCTGCGCCTCTGCGGGGAGCTGAAGGTGCCGCCGCTTCGCTCTTATGGAATCGCCGATGAGCACCTGGCGGTTCTGGTGCAGAAAGCCGCGCAGGCCAGCAGCATGAAGGGCAACCCCATCCCACTCACCTCTCAAGAGCTGGGCGAAATCCTGGCCCGCGCGCTGTAGCCTGCCTTGTTCACCAGGTGGCCGGGGCGGCCTGCTTCAGGTTCCGGCGCTGATTGAGGCGCTTTCGCTTCGGCTTACAGCGACAAAACGAACTGAACCAGGTCCTTGATCTGGCCGGGGGGCAGGCGGCGAATGCCGCCGCGGGATGCGCCGCAGTTCCCCTGTACGATGGCCTCGCCGATGGTGGCGTACCGCCCGTCGTGGAAATAGGGCGCCGTGCGCCATGCTTCGATCAACGAGGGCGTCTTGAACTGGTTCTGCGCCACGCGCTTGCCGGCCGCACCGGTGGTGAAGTCCAGCGCCGAATGGCTGCCCACATCGTGCAACTCGCCGTCGCTGTAATGCGGCGGTCGGTGACAGGAGGCGCAACCCACCTCCGCGCTGAAGAACAGCTTGCGGCCTCGCTCCGCCGCGGCGCTCAGCTTTCCGTTTTCCAGGAAGGGACTGGGCCGCGGCTCCAGTGACTTCAAGTATTCATCTAATGTTGCGGCGATGCCTTCATCGGGCGGCATCAGCTCGATCATCTCCATTCCCGCCCGTACCGCCTTCTCGGCGCTCTCGCGAATGCCGGTGGACATGGCCGGCGGAATCCTGTGAGCGAGAAGCAGGCTGCGCGTGTTTTTGGGATTGCCGATTCCGTCGTTCAGCAGGTCCCAATTCAGGCCATCGGCCCGCGCGTCGGGGTGGCAGCTCGAGCAGCTCTGCCAGCGCTGAAAACAGGAGGCCGCATCGTGGAACTGCATCTCACCCAGCCGCCGGGAGTCGGGTTGCGGGCGGGGCCCGAGAAAAAGGGAAGCAGCGCTTTCCCGGACAAGGTCTACGCGCCCCAGCGAGTCGCTGAAGTACTCGGCCACAAAAACGGCGCCGGCCGCGGCGGCCATACCGCGCGGCCCTTTTCCAGCCAGAGGGACGCGCCGGCGAACTCCGGCCAGCACCGTCAGGTCGTCTTCAACACCGGGCGCGTGCTCGTCCCGGCCGGCCCCGATGCGCGCGGAGCTTAGTCTCGCGGACAGTCCGGCCAGATCGATAATGCTCAACTCGTGCGTCCCGGCATGCGTCACGCAAAGATGCCGGGAATCAGGCGTGCAGGCGATGCCCCAGGGGTTGGCGGCGCCGTTGTCGGCTTCGTCGAGGAGAACCGTATGCAGCAGCCTGCGGCCAGGCACATCGACGATGCTGAACGCATTGGTATTCATCCAGCCCTGCTCGAGCTGCGCCGTGTGGACCGTGAACCGGCCGACAATGTGGCTGACGTACAAACGTTCGCCATCGGGCGACATGGCAACGCCGCGCACGCCGGAACTGCCGTTCGGCAGCGAGATCGACCGTTCCAGTTTTCGGGAGGCGGTGTCGACCACCGAGATGCGCGCGGCCACGTGATCGGCCGTGGCCGGGCCTTCCGGGAGCAGGCCGGCCACGAACAGCGTCCGGCCATCGGGCGTCAAAGCGGCGGCGTAAGGCTCGCGCGTGACGGCGATCCGTGCCACCTCTTTCCGGGCACCCAGGTCCAATACCGAAACCGTGTTGCCAAACCGGTTGCAGACGTACAGGAACCGCCCGGCCGGATCGGCAACGGGCGAGCGCGCGCCGGGGCCGGCGGCAAGCGCTTTCAACGGTTGCAGCCCCGCGCCGTTCAGTATCTGCACCGTGCCGGGGTCGCCCTCGCAGGTGACATAGACGCCGGCGCCGTCCGCGGACACGGCAACGCCCGTCGGCGCGCCCGGCAGCGGAATCGTCCGGATCACGCGATTCTTGCGCAGATCGAAGACGGCAAGCTGCCGCGCGGTCGCTTCCGCGATGTACAGCGTGCTTCCGTCCTTCGACGCCGCAATGGCCTCGGGCGACAGGTAGTCATTCGAGGCAGCAGTGGAGAAGGGCAAGAACAGTATCACCACAGAGGCACAGAGAAAACAGAGCCGCGAGCGTGAGGGAGCGGGTGCCTGCGTAGCGCCACGGCTCGCATTCCGGCGCCGCGCGAGCACCCGCTCCCTGATCCCGCATGGCGGGACGGCTCTGTTGCGCCTGTCCGTCATGGCCAGCCTCGCGCCGGGGAGATCACGCGGAACCCGACGTTGTACACCCGCTGCCAGCCTGGATAGCGCCAGCGAAACGCGGAGCGGCAGCGGTGCGGGCGGTCGTACCAGGAGCCGCCCCGCACCACCTTGTCGCCCTCCTGTGCCGCGCTCTCGCTCTCCTCGCGGTAGGGGTAGGGCTTGTAGCCGGACCGTGTCCACTCGCCGGCGTTGCCGTGCATGTCGTGGAGGCCCCAGGCATTCGGCAAGTAACTGCCGGCGCGCGTGGTGACCAGCGCGCCGTCGAAGACGGCATCCACGCGCAGCATCCAGTCGGGCTGGATGGCGTACAGCTTGCCCCGAATGCGGGCTTCCTCGGCGAATTGCTTCAGGCTGGAGTCGGCCATGTTGGCCCACTGCTGGAAGCGCGTTTGGACGCCGCCATAGTAGAGCGGGGTCGCCGTGCCCGCCCGGCACGCCCATTCCCATTGCGCTTCCGTGGGCAGGGTGAAGGCCTCTCCGGTTTTCTGCGAAAGCCAGCGGCAGAATTGCAGGGCCTGTTCCCAGGAGACGCGCACCACGGGCTGGTCGGGTTGATTGACGGGGTGGCCGCGGGCGATCAGGTTGGTGTTGAGCTGGTTGATGTAGCCGCTGTCGTGCTGCGGTGAAAAGAGCCGGTACTGGGCGTTGGTCACTTCCAACGCGCCCATCCAAAACGGCTCGTCAATGCGGACGCGGGCCGACGGCCGCTCGTCGGCTTCACCGTCCGGGTCGCCCATCACGAACTCCCCGCCGGGCACCAGGACCAACTTCAGGCGGGCGCCATTGCCGAGGTCGATCCAGCGCTCGGTCTGCGCAGCGATGGCCCGCTGCCGCTCCCTGGCCTCCTGGATGTCGAAGGGCCAGCCTGGGCAGGCGATGGCTTGCTTCTCGACCGGCGCCGGCGCGGGCTTCACCGGAGTTATCGGCGCACGCGGCATTTCGGGAACCACCTCGAAATCGTCGTCGAAGTTGGCGTATAGCCTCAGCAATTCGCGCCGCCGCCTGATGCCGTCGAACGGCACCGGCAGCACCTGGCTCCAGGTGCCGTGGCAGGGAACATTCAGGTCGATCCAGGTGGCCAGCCGGTCCCAGGCTTCACGGTCCAGGCGCACGCCGTGGTGGCCCTTCTCCAGCATCTGGATCAGCTCGCTGGTGCCGGCGTGGTATTCGGCGGGGACCGGCAGCGTGTAATCGCTCTCCAATCCCGGCCGGCGTACGTAGGGATGGAGGGCCTCGTAAGCGGGCGTGAAGCGGATGTGGATGGTCTTGCGGTCCTGCTGGCGCATCAGGTCGGCCACCCAGGCCACCGGGTTGTTGTCTGACCACCAGGCGGGCACGTTGGTGAGGAGGCCTTGGTAGTCGGGGAAGTGCCGCAGTGCCCGCAGATCGGGCATGGCGCGGCCGGCCGGCGCCGGCTTGCCGTTGTGGCACGCGACGCAATACTGATCCAGCACCGGCTGCACTTCGCGCTCGAAGTCGAAGCCGCGCGCCGGCCCATGCCACGGCTCGATCTCCGACGGCGCCCGCACGCCGGCGCTGGTGCGGCGCACCGGAGGCGCGCTGTTCGGGTTTTCATGGCAGCCGATGCAGGAGCGCACTTCGCCGGGCATGGCCGTGAACCAGCTCCGCATCACCTGAAGGGCGCGGCCGCCGGCGTCCAGCGGCTGCACGGCGATGGGCGTATTCGCGGGCACACGAAACATCGCCGAACCGTCGGCATCCACCGGCACCGTCCCCAGGATGCGCATCACGTCCCAGGGGCCGTCGATGCCGATCTTGTCCCAGCCGGCGACGCCGCGATAGCCGAAATGGTACCCGTGCACGCGCAGCTTCTTCACCGTTCCCCGCGGCACGCCCGCCAGTCCCGGCCCGGCATGCACATCCTGCAGATAGACGACGGCATCCTTGCGCTTCAGGTCCACCCGGCCGGGAACGATGGGCGGCGGCGGGCGCTTGTGGACGGCAGTCGGCTCCAGCAGCGCGTATCCGTCCTCCGCGCGGATGAGAAGCATGTTGTCGAACACGTCCACCAGGTAGATGGCCCAGGGCGCGTCCGGAGCGGTCTTTGCGGAGACCAGGAAATACTTCTCACTGAGCGGATCGGGGTGCAGGAACTTCGGCCAACTCGCCGAGACCAGCTCGTCCTTGATGATGGGCTCGACCTTCTGCCCGTAGCCCGGGATGCGCTGCACCACGCCGCCGGCCTCGGTGCGGGCCTTCGCGGGGTCGAAGATCACCAGCTCTCCCATGCGGTTGTCGCCGTGGTGCCCGGAAACGACAGCGACGATTCTCGTGGCATGCCCGGGGATGGCGCGGGCGAAGTAGAGCGCGTTCGGCCAGTATGAATTGCTGCCATAGAAAGCGCGCTGTCCCGTGCCGTCGGGGTTCATCTGGAAAAGCATGTGGGTGAAGATGTGCGGCGTGTTGGTGTATTCCCAGCGGTTGTACAGCACCTGGCCGGAGTTGAGCACCGTCGGGCAACTGTCGTCGTCCTGGTCGAAGGTCAATTGCCGCACGCCGGCGCCGCCGGCATTCATGATGTAGAGGCCGGCGGGGGCCTGCAGGCCGTTCCAGCAGGGGATGGCCTGGTAATTGGCGGTGGAGCAGAAGATGATGCGGCCGTCCGGCAGGTAGGTGGCGTCGTAGTTGTCCACATCGGGCTGCTCGCCCGGCGTCACCTGGCGCAGCCCGGAGCCATCGGCGCGCAGCTCGAACACTTGCCAGCGGCCCTGGTGCGGCTTGGTAAAA